>JAYTKG010000455.1:0-8041 GCA_043730435.1 Acidimicrobiia bacterium
GCGGGCCTTTGCGTGATCGAGGTGCAGAGCGACGGGCGCTTGCGCGTGATGCGGGTGCTCTGACCCGACGTATACCTTGAGCTTCTTGATCTGCTGACGACCGAGCGGGCCGTGGGGAAGCATGCCACGCACCGAGTTGCGGAGCGCCTCTTCGGGCTTGCGGGCCTTGAAGTGGGCATACGTCTCACGCTTCAAACCACCCGGATAACCGGAGTAGCTGAAGACTTCCTTCTTGTCAGCCTTGTCGGACGTCATGACGATCTTGTCGGCGTTGACAATGATGACATGGTCACCTGAGTCGATGTGGGGAGCAAACGTGGGCTTGTGCTTGCCACGAAGGATGCGAGCAACCTCGGTACACACACGGCCAAGCACCAGGCCTTCGGCATCGAGAACGTGCCAAGCCTTAGTGATTTCACTCGCTTTGGGGGAATACGTACGCATAACAGCTCAGTCCTCTTTGGGCGGCGTGAGCCGCTACTGCAACCGAGAAAGATTAGGCGCGATGGCCCTCCAGCGGCAAACGGGGAGGGACAAGTCCGTTCTAGCATTGAGTCATGGCCTACGGCGCACCCGCTATCACCGAGCTCACCAGCACCCACTTCGGCCTTTTCGTCACTTTCGACGGCGGCCGCCAGCCCGAGATGTTCACCTGGTTCTGGTTACGCGACCACAGCGAGGACGCCGCCAGCCTGAACCAGTCCACGCTCCAACGCCAGGTCGATACCTTTGGGTTGCCAGATCGCCCCGGCCCGGGCGATGCCATGCTGGATGATGCCGGCAACGTCGTGGTCCGGTGGAACGACGGTTCGCCCGACGGCCTGTTCTCCCCGGCGCGACTCGTGCAAGCCGCTGGGCGCGGCCGACGGCCAACGAAACAGCATCTTTGGCCGTCGGGCGACCTGAGCCCCGGTACCGCTGTCCCCGCTCATGCCCTGCTCACCAACGACAATGCCTTACGTGACCTGCTGACGCGGGTGAGGGACGTCGGTTTCGGACTGGTAGCAGGCGTCACACGCACCCCCGTCGGAGCCGAGCAATTCGCTACTCGGATCGGACCCGTGCGCAGCAGCATCTTCGGCACCATGTGGCCGCTGTCGTCGTCGGTCAAAGCGCATGATGACACGGCATACACGAACAGCTACCTCGAGCCCCACACCGACAGCACGTATTCCATCGACGCGCCGGGCCTCCAGCTGTTTGTGTGTCTCGAACGTGATGGAACCGGAGGCGACAGCGTGCTCGTCGACGGGTTCGCCATTGCTGAAGAGTTACGGACCGAAGATCCCAAAGCGTTCGAAACGCTCACCACCGTCAGCGTGCCCGGTCACTACCTTGAGCCGGGGGTGTATCTCACCGCATCACGTCCACCCATTCGTCTCGACGCCGACGGCAACGTCATCCAGGTAAGTTTCAACAACTACGACCGCGCGCCGTTCCGGCTACCCGAACCACAGATGACCGAGTTCTACCGCGCCTACGCCGAGCTGCACCGACGCATCATCGACCGGTCCGGCTGGTTCACCGTGCGACTCGAACCGGGCGATGCGTTGGTGTTCGACAACTGGCGCTGCCTCCACGGCCGACTGGCATACACCGGAACCCGCGTCTTCGAAGGCTGCTATCACAGCCGCGAAGATTTCGAGAGCAAGCTACGGGTACTCGGCGAGACGATCTAACTGCGGGCTGATCGATCTGCGGTGGTTTGGCAGGCCCAAGCAACCAGATGTAGGTACACCTCACCAATGAGATCCACCTAATCTACGGGTGTGCCGGCCGAACATCACCGGGTGACAGATTGCTCGTAGCCCTCTGCCCGATGGTTACGGTGGTCCGAGTTCTGCAACGGCTCGGTCACCTAGTTTGCGCCAGGCTTGCCAAAGGTGGGCCTCAGCGCATCGGACGTCCGCGCTCGCAATCTTCACTTCAGCCGCCGCCGTGCCCGACGCACCAGCAAGACTGCGTGCATCCTCGGGACCCGCAAGGTCCGCAAATCCGGCTGCGGCCATGCACTGCGACCACAACTTCGCACCAGCCACAACCTCTGGCGACGACTGCATCTCGCTCCACAACTGAATGGCCCGTGCGTTACCCCGTCGCTTAACGGCGCCGGGGTCCGGAGCCGCTGCCTGGTCGCGACAGCCACCGTGCCTACCGTCGGCCCCATACGGCCCTTCGAGGGTTTCGAGATACCTGAGGAGTTCTTCTTCAGTAAGGCTCTTCATAAACGCAAGGTTTGGATCGTTGTCCGCGGTGACTGCGCCTGCGCCGGGGGACTCATTGATTCCGTAACCCTTGGTGTTCCTATAGACCCTCAGATCACCTCGCGTGGTCGGCTCGCTCGGACCGTACACTCTCGGAACCCACTTGGAGCCAGCGCGCTTCATGCAGGCCGCTACCTTCTGTTCTTCGCTATTGCGACGATCGCTGTCGGAGCCAGCGCCTCTAAACCAAGCGTCAAGGGGGTTCGCGGGAGCACTTTCCGCAACTGCGGCAGGAGGAGTCGTTCCCGAGGCCGAAAGCGCTACCGGCGGCGAACCCGCTCGGACCGTGGTCGTCTGTGACCCACAGCCAACGACCGCAACCGCCGAAAACAAGGCGGTCAACACAAGTATTGGTTTCACGTCAAAGCCCCTTAGTAATAGCCCGTGTAGGACGAGACGATTGTTGATCCGCCCGTGCTAAAGAGAGCGGCGCCTCCACGGGCCTGAAAGCCACCGCAACAGTCCTTGACCTGCTTCGAAATGTCCAACCCGTTGTTCGATATATCAGCCAGGGAATACGTACTTAGGTTTGGACTCACCCGCTGAGTGAACGCTTTGGGATCCACGGGAAAGGCGCAACCGTAGGTACCCGGGCAGTTCAGGCCTGAAATTCTTCCCCAGGCGGATCCGCAAGTTGCGTTTGCTCCGCCGCTCGAATAGCGAAGTTGCACGGAGACATAGGCTGGGCCTGCGTACTGCGTCACAGCAGCGAGCGCAGTGATCGCGTAGTAGTCGCACGACTTGGTGCTGCCGCTCTGAGCGGATAGCGGGCTCGTGCAGTCGATGAGGTAGTCGTAACAGAACGCCGCGCTGGCCGGCATTGAGAAAGCAGACACCGACAAGATTGAGGCGATCAGCACGGTCATCGCAGCTACAACAATTCGGGTTCCCCGACGATGCAAACGAGAACCATATGACTGATCGGGTTTGACGAATTTCAAGACGATCTCCTGTCAATAAGTACTAGAAGTATCCCTCCCCCCCTGAACTGTCAAGGAATTGTTTGGAAGTTGGCTTGAGTATCTTGCGTTCTACATTTTCGTCTGGCATACACCGGCACCCGCGTCTTTTGAAGCCTGCCACCACAACAGCGAGGACTACGAAATCAAACTGCGCGTGCTCGACCGCGCGGCTTAGGGCGGCGAAGACCTGCGCGCCAAGCGGAGACAGTTGTAAGCGACCTCCAAACTCTCGGTGAGGCCAAGGTCCTTGAGGCGTCGCACCTTACACCTTCCAAGGCAATGGGTCGTACCCGTGCATCTCGGCCAATTCGGTCGCGCTCCTCGCCGGCCACATCGCTATGAGCTCAAGCGTTCGGCGAACCCAAGCGCCCTGTTTGGCTCGCACGTCCGTCGCTGCGACATGGACAATGAGTGCGTCGAGTTCGGCTGATTGCACGAGTTGGTTGCGGCGTTTGATGCGATAGACGGAGCTCGTCTCGTCATTGTTGGCGACGCCGCTCGACTGCGGGCCGACCGAGAGTGGATCCACATGACTTCGTTTAAGAGAGTTTCGACCGAAGCAAAGCCGGCGCGGATGGCCAGCGCATCGTCGATATCCGCAGGTTCAACGATGTCGACTGCTTCGATCGACAACACCTGCCTCCGTCCGCAGGCGACCAGCAGTCTTTACCATCGGTTTTCGCCAGTTCCGAAAGACCAAGTCAACTGGCCGGCAGCGGTGCCCTCAGTGGCCGCAAGGGTCAGGATCATCCATCAAGTCTTGCAGCGATCTAACGGCCCGGTTTGAAGAGATTCATGCGGGCGCCCATCTTCTTGCGCCAATCGAAGTACGGCTCGAAACCTTCCTGCGCTTTCGCCAGCTTCTCGGTGTGCGCCACAATGTCGTCATCGGACATCGACCAATCGAGTGGTTCGAGGAACGGCTGCGGGAAGTACCAGTCGGTGTCGACGAAGAACTCAAGATTGTTACCGTCGGGATCGTGGCAATAGACGCTCCACGCGATGCCGTGATTGACCGGGAAAATCGACTGGATGTTCTCGCTCTCAAGGGTGGCCAGGAGCGAGCGCAAACTCGCCAGCGAGCCAACTCGGTACGACATCTGGTTGATGACCGGACCGAACTGCGGGTGAAACGGGTTCGGGGGAAGGTTGTCGGGGCGGCCTGACACCAGGATGACCTGGTGGTGGTCCATGGGGTCGCGGGACATGAACACGAGAGCCATACCTTCCACGTCACCGCGGTCGGTCACGGTGAAGCCGAGCACTCGTGTGTAGAAGTCCTCCATCTTCGTCATGTCGCTACAGGCGATGCCCAGATGGCTGAACATCAGGTTTGGAGCGTCAGTCTTCTGCTCGGTCGTTGTCATGATGGCTATACCAAAACGCTGATGCCGTCGGTGAAGCCCAACAAGGCTCGCCCATAGATCAGTTCGCTGGTCTCCGGCATGATGACGGCGTGTCGACTCGATACTTCGGAGTCACGCCACCACCGTTGCATGGGACTGGTATCGGCGAACGAGCCGGCGCCGTGAGCCGAACACAAGATCCGGATGGCTTCACGGGCCGAGGAGATAGCAACACCCGTGTCGCTTCGCACCCGGGCACGCTCGACATACTCCATCGGCCGGTTCTCCGATGCGGCCCCGTCGATTGCGTCGGCGGCGCGGTAGGCGAAGAGGTGAGCGGTATCGACCAACACCGCGGCCTTCGCTATGGCGATCTGGAACGTGGGTGAGTCGGTCTGCCGTTCCCACTCGGAATAGGTGATGCCGCGGGTCGGCGCCTTGGCGATGGTGTAGTCGAGCGCAGCCTGCGCCAACCCCAGCTGTGGCCCGGCCAGCACCAGCGCGGCCACCGGCACGAACGACGAGCGGTACAGAACCTCATCAGTGAAGGGCGTGTCATAGGTCTGGCTAAGCAGCGCCGGGACGGAATGAATGCGGTGGTCAGGAACGAACACATCTTTGGCCACAACACGATTACTGGCGGTGCCTTTCATACCGCTCATGAACCAGGTGTCTTCGATGGTGAATTCGCTCTTGGGCGTGACGGTCATGACCGGATACAGCGGTGCGCCGGCGTTATCGAAAAGCATCGCCCCAAGGAAGAGCCAATCGGCGTGCATGACGCCACTGGCCCAGTCCCACGTGCCCGTCATTCGAATGCCGCCATCGACCTTTCGAGACTCCATCACGGGCGTAAAGACTCCGGCTATTCTGGCGTCGGGGGTGGACGCCCACACATCGTCCTGACACTGCTTCGACATCTTGCCGGCGAAGTACGCGCACACATTCTGCAGCGCCGTCACCCAAGCAGTTGAACCGCAGCCCATGGCTATCTCACGAGACACTTGAAGCTTCTGCTTCACCGTACCCTCGTACCCGCCATAGCGTTTGGGCACCATGATCTTGAAGGCACCGGCGTCTTCGAGCGCTGAGATGTTTTCCTCAACGACCTGTCGGTACTCCTCGGTCTTCGAGGCGTTCTGCATCAACATCGGACGGATCTCGGCGATGCGCTCGAGCAGTCCTTCGAACGGAGCAGCCATTGGCGTTCTGCCTTTCTCGTTTCGGCGCCAACCCTCGACACCGGCGGTCCCCAAACCGCGCGCTTATTCTCTCACACCGCCGGAGGCGTGCGTCCGTCGCGCTGGTATGCCCGTTGACGAGAAAGATGCCCTCAGTAGCCGACTTCCCAGAGGCAAAGGCCTTGGGGCGGAGCGACTTTGCCGGCGAAGGCGCGGTCTTTACTGCGGATGATGGCCAGCATGTCACCGGCTGACTTCTTGCCGAGGCCGACTTCCACCATGGTGCCCACGATGGAACGCACCATGTTGTGACAGAAGGCGGTGGCGCAAATCTCAAACACCAACTCGCCGCCTCGCTCACCGGTCCACTCTGCTTTCAGCACGCGGCGTACCAGCGAAACTGGTGGGTCGACCTTTGGTCGTTTGCAGAAGGCGCTGAAGTCGTGTTCGCCCAGGAAAGCGTCGCAGGCCAGCTGCATGGCATCGACGTTCAAGGGTTGGGGAACATGCCACACCGTGGGAGCGCGGAACGGGTTGGGCACGTCGGTGTTTAACACCGTGTAGCGATAGCGGCGCCACTTGGCCGAGAACCGAGCGTCGAAGTCGGGCTCAGCCCAGCTGATGGAGCGAACGACCAACGCGGGCGAGCATTGCCGATTGACAGATCGTTGCAAACGCAACAAATCAGCCTCGGCCGTGACGTCGCACGACACGACTTGACCCCAGGCGTGTACGCCTGCGTCGGTGCGACCGGCACCGGTGAGCACCACCGGGTGACGCAACACGGTCTCCATGGCGGTGCGCAGCGTCTCGGCCACGGTGACGACATTGGCGTTTTCGGCAAAGCCGTGGAACGACGGACCGAAATAGGCGATATCAAGCCGGACGCGACAGAGCGGCGCCACTGGCGCCGCTCCTTGCGGGTCCACCGTCATGCTTGGGGCGGAATGGTGAAGATTTAAACGAGCTCGATGCGAGCCATTGGGGCGTTGTCCCCGTGGCGCGGCCCGAGCTTCAGGATACGAGTGTAGCCACCGGGGCGACCCGCATAGCGAGGGGCAACCTGGTCGACCAGCTTCGCCGTCATTTCACGATCGCCCAGGTACGCCTGGATTTCACGGATGTAAGCGAGGCGCTGGGGCGAATCAGCCGTGGCCTTGCGGGCCTTGGTGATCAGCTTCTCGGCGATCGGCCGGATGGCCTTTGCCTTGGTCTCAGTGGTGGTGATGCCTTCGGCGGCGAACAGTGACGCGCACATGTTGGCCAGAAGGAGGCGCTGGTGGGCAGCGGAGCCGCCGAAGCGCTTATGACGTTTTGGGGTTGCGGGCATGGCAGATTCTCTCTATCAGCCGCGAAGGGTGAGGCCGCGCTCGTCGAGCTTGACCTTCACTTCGTCGAGCGACTTTTGGCCGAAGTTGGTGATGTTGAGCAGGTCTTCTTCGGTCTTCACCAGCAGCTCGCCAATGGTGTTGACCTGAGCCCGCTTCAGGCAGTTGCGGGGACGCTCGGACAGATCGAGATCCTCAATGGGGAGATCGAGATCGGGGGACGTGCCACCGACGCCGATGACTTCGCCGAGCTCAAGACCCTGCGGGCTCTCGCTCATGTTGGCGACCAGGTCGACCAACGAACGAAGCGTTGCGCCAGCCGAGGCCAGGGCTTCCTTCGGCTCGATGGAACCGTCGGTCTCGATCTCAAGGATCAAGCGGTCGTAGTTGGTGCTCTGCTCTACACGAGTGGGCTCCACCGAGAACGTCACGCGACGAACCGGGGCGAAGATGGCGTCGATCGGGATGACGCCAATGGTGCGGCTTTGGGTCTCACGGTCGGCCGAGATGTAGCCACGGCCACGCTCAACGGTGAGGTCAAGAGCCAAGCGGCCCTTGGCGTTCAGCGTGGCGATGGGCTGCTCGGGGTTCAGGATCTCGATGTCGGCGGGGAGACGAATGTCGCCTGCCTTCACTTCGGCTGGGCCACGAACGTCGAGGCGGAGAACGACAGCTTCGTCGGACTCGGACGTGATGACGATGTCTTTGATGTTCAAGATGATGTCGGTGACGTCTTCGGTGATACCGGCAATGGTGTCGAACTCATGGAGTGCGTCATCAAAGCGAACGGTGGTGACGGCTGCGCCCGGGATGGACGACAGCAGCGTGCGGCGAAGCGAGTTGCCAATGGTGTAACCGAAACCGGGCTCGAGCGGGCCGATAGCGAACCGCTGACGGTTTGCTTCCGGATCGCCAAGGGCTTCGACGGTGGGACGTTGAATAACGAGCATGTGGTGGGGA
>JAYTKG010000456.1:0-2466 GCA_043730435.1 Acidimicrobiia bacterium
GGTGCTGAATGCAGTGGTCGACGCGCTGTCACCGCTGGGCGTTCGCCATATCGACGGCCCCACCACCCCCGAGCGCGTCTGGAACGCCATCAACGCCGCTGCGGTAACGAACGCGCAGTAGCTGTTGTCGCCGAGCATTCGGTGAGTCTGACAAGCTAAGTGGTTAGCGCAGGAAAGGTCCGCAATATTTGGGGGAACTATGGGCAAGCAACTCGATATCGGCATCATCTTCGGCATTCGCAACCTGCCGTCGCGGCCAAAGCCGTTGAAGGATCTCTACCAGCAGTTCATCGAGGAAGCGATCTACGCCGAGCAGGTTGGTTTCGATCACGCATGGAACGGTGAACATCACTTCAGCCAAGACCAGTGGGGTCCGTCGATGTTCCCGATCTTGGCCAACCTTGCTGCTCGTACCGAACGCATCCGTCTCGGCTCGATGGTGGTTTGCCTGCCGATGCACGACCCCGTCCGCATCGCCGAAGACGCAGCCACCGTCGACATCTTGTCGAATGGCCGCTTCGACCTTGGTGTCGGCATTGGTTCGGCACCGCTTGAATATGAAGTGTTTGGCGCCAAAATGGCCGACCGCATGGCGCAACTGTGGGAAGGCTGCGACGTGCTCGACAAGTGTTTGTCGGGTCAGCCGGTGCAGCACGAAGGTCGGTTTTACAAGTACCCCGAGTTCACCATGACGACCTACCCGGTGCAGCCCAAGGTGCCGATGTGGGTTGGTACGTTTGGCCCGAAGATGATCGATGAGACTGCCCGCCGCGGCTACCACCTCGGCTCGGGCGTGGCCGAACCGTTTGCCGCTCGCCTCGCCGCTCACGGTCGCAACCCCTCCGATCACTACGCATGCGACCTGCGTTGGATACACGTCGCCGAGACGCGGGAGAAGGCGTGGGACGAAGCCGAAGAAGGCCTCCACCACGTGTTGAAGTTCTACCGGGAATGGACCAACCCCAACTCGGGCACCGATGCCAACGGGCCATTGAAAGAGCTGCCTCCGTTAGGCGAGTTCCGCAAGGCAAAAGACATCGGCATGGTGCTGCCCTTCCTGGTCGGCACCCCCGATGACATCGCCGCCCACTTCCAGAGTTACAATCACCGCCCCATCACCCACGTGGCTCTCGAGTTCAACCACGCGGGAATGCCTACGGAGACCGTCCGCAACTCGATGAAGTTGTTCGCCGACAACATCATGCCGATGTTCAACCGTTCGTAGTCTCGGATCCCAGCGGCGACTTGGGATCTGGCATCATTACGGAGGGGTTCGACGGGGACCCCAAGCGGGTGTGCGTTGCCAGCGAGCCTGAGCGGATTTGCGGCGTGGCCTGAGTCCTAAGGGGGTCGAATGTTCGTCAAAGTGGCCAACTCACCTGCGAGGCTGTTTCTCACGTTCATCGTGCTGATGCTTGTCTCGTCCGGCATCTATTCGGTCGCCGAACACGCCGGCATCCTCGACTCGTTGTACTGGTCAGTAGTAACGGCCACCACCCTTGGATACGGCGACTTCGCTCCGAACACCTCTTCGGGGAAGGTGCTGACGACCGCACTTATCAGCTTGACGGTGTTCGTGTTTATTCCGATGATCACCGCGAACATTTCCTCCAAGCTGATCGTTGACCGAGATGCGTTTACCCACGAGGAACAGGAGGAGCTCAAAGAGACGCTTCGCCGTCTCGAACAACTCCTCGACCAAGACCGCCGGTCAACTTAACAAGCCATTTTTCTGCTCCTTGCGGCGGCATCGGTTACTTGTCGCAACCGCAGTAGACATACCGGTGCACTGCTGTGCAGCGCCTGAAACCGGCTCTGGTGCACTCGGATGCAGCGATAGGTCCGACGGGCAGAAACTGTTTACCCGTCTGCGGCGCCGGAGGCGCAACGCACTCTTTCAGAAGGTCTTCATGATTGGCTTCTACTGAGACCCAACACTCATTAGAGCATCTTGCGGTACTGCAGGAAGCCGGAACGGTCGGCCACCTTGTTGTAAAGCACCATGGCTTCGGCATTGCTCTCATGCGTGAGCCAGTAGACGCGGCTGGCGCCGACTTCGGCGGCCTTGTCGTAAACCGCCTGGATGAGCGAGCGGCCCACACCTTTGCCCCGAGATTCAGCCACGGTGAATAGGTCCTGCAGGTAGCAGTATGGGCCGACTGTCCAGGTGCTGCGATGGAAAATGTAGTGAACGATGCCGAGCAGCGAGTCACCCTCGAACGGGCCAAAGACGTGCATGGGCTCGGCCGGGTCGTGCAGGCGCTGCCACGTGAGCGCCGTGACATCATCGGCGATAGTTGCTTTGTAGAACGTGAGGTAGCCCTGCCACAGTGGCTCCCAAATCGTTCGTTCGTCGGAGCGAAGTGCGCCATGAACGCCTCCCTGGCTGACTCGCCGTCGGCTCTTCCCACTCATCCGCGAGGTGAACGAGGACTCCACCTCAGTCACGATCGTGTCGGCTGCTGG
>JAYTKG010000457.1:0-9764 GCA_043730435.1 Acidimicrobiia bacterium
GCGGGCCGGCCGGTGTCACCGAAATCGCCGACCGCATCGGCCTTCCCAAGTCAACCGTTTCACGCCTGCTGTCCACGATGGAGGCCATTGGTGCGGTCCAGCAAATCTCCGCTGGCGGGCGCTACCGCATAGGCCCGGCCATGGCCGACATCGCCGCGGCAACTCTGCCGGGAACCAACCTGGTGGCCGCTGCTCGGCCGCACCTCACCGAGCTCATGCAGGAGACGGGCGAAGCCACCGGGCTGTCGATCATGTCCAATATGGAGGTCGAGTACATCGATCAGGTCGAGTCACTCAATCCGGTTCAGGTCCGCGACTGGACCGGCGAGCGAGCTCCGATGCACGTCGTGTCGTCGGGCCTGGTGTTCCTTGCTCACGCTCCCGCACCGCAGATCGACACGTACCTTTCACAAGCGCTCGTCGCCTGCACTCCTCGTTCGATGACCGACCCCGTCGCGCTGCGCAAGCGACTGGCCGACGTGCGCAAACAGAACGTCGTGTGGGTGTACGAAGAGTTTCTCGAGGGCATGAACTCTGTCGCGGCACCGGTACGAGATGAGCATGACCACGTCGTGGCCGCCATCCACGCCCACGGACCCGCCTATCGCTTCCCCGCCGCCGGCAAGGCCGAACACATCGCATCTGAAGTTGCAGCCGTGGCAGAACGGGTCAGCCGACGCCTGCACACCTCGAAAGGAAACGCATGACCACCTACGACTACATCATCGTCGGAGGCGGCTCGGCCGGCTGCGCGCTGGCCAACCGTCTGAGCGCAGATCCGAAGAACCAGGTGCTCGTACTGGAAGCTGGCCGCAAGGATTCGAAGTGGGACATCTTCATCCACATGCCCGCTGCGCTGACGTTCCCCAACGGCAGCAAGTTCTACGACTGGAAGTACGAAAGCGAACCCGAGCCGTACATGAACGGACGTCGCGTGTACCACGCGCGCGGCAAGGTGCTCGGTGGGTCCAGCAGCATCAACGGCATGATCTTCCAGCGTGGCAATCCACTCGACTTCGAGCGTTGGGCGGCTGATCCGGGCATGGAGAATTGGGACTACGCCCATTGCCTGCCGTACTTCAAGAAGATGGAAACCTGCCTGGCCGGTGGCGATGAGTACCGAGGCGCCGACGGGCCACTCACGCTCGAGCGTGGGCCGGTTACCAACCCGCTGTTCACTGCGTTCTTCAAGGCCACCCAGCAGGCTGGTTTCGCATACACCAAGGACGTCAACGGATTCCGCCAGGAAGGCTTCGGTCCGTTCGATCGTAACCTCACCCGTGGCCGTCGCCTCTCGGCCGCCCGCGCCTATCTGCACCCGGTACTCAAGCGGCCGAACCTCACCCTCATCACCCGCGCCATGGCGAACAAGATCATCTTCGAAGGCAAGAAGGCCGTCGGCGTTTCCTACACACACGGCAAGAAAACCACTGAGGTTCGAGGTCGCGAAATCATCCTGTGCGGCGGTGCGTTCAACTCGCCCCAGCTGCTGCAACTGTCGGGTGTCGGCAACGAAAACGAGTTGAAGCCGCTCGGTGTCGACATGGTGCACCACCTGCCGGGCGTTGGCGAGCACATGCAGGATCACCTAGAGGTTTACGTGCAATACGGCTGCAGCCAACCGGTGTCGATGTCGCCCGGTTTGAAGTACCGCAACCGCCCGTGGATTGGTTTCCGTTGGCTGTTCCTTCGGCGTGGACCCGGCGCCACCAACCACTTCGAGGGTGGCGGATTCGCTCGCAGTAATGACGATGTGAAGTACCCCAACCTCATGTTCCATTTCCTGCCGATTGCCGTGCGTTACGACGGATCCGCGCCCGAAGGCGACCACGGCTATCAGGTGCACATCGGGCCGATGTACTCCGACTCTCGTGGCTCGGTGAAGATCACGTCCACCAACCCACGGGCAAAGCCAGCCTTGCGGTTCAACTATCTGTCCACCGACACCGATAAGCGTGAATGGGTGGAAGCCGTCCGCATTGCCCGCCGCATTCTTACCCAGCCCGCGTTCGACGAGTTCTCTACCGGTGAGCTCTCCCCCGGCCCTTCCGTCGAAACCGACGAAGAGATCTTGGCGTGGGTGGCAAAGGATGGCGAGACGGCGTTGCACCCGTCATGCACCTGTCGCATGGGTACCGACGACATGTCCGTTATCGACCCTTCCACCATGCGTGTTCACGGCATGGAAGGCATCCGGGTGGTTGACGCGTCATGCATGCCGTACGTCACCAACGGCAACATCTATGCGCCCGTGATGATGCTGGCCGAAAAGGCGGCCGACATCATCCTCAGTAAGCAGCCCCTTGCCCCCGAAACCGTCGACTACTACCGCCACACTGCTGACGAACCCACCAACGCCTGAAGGACCAACGCTTCGGTCAGGCACATACGCTGTCGCCATGGTCATGCCACGTTCCCTCGCGCATCGTTTCGCCTTGGCGGCGTTGTTGCTGACTGCAGCGTGTTCCTCGACGAAGCCAGCCCCGTTGACGGCGTCATCCCTCAGTCCCACGACAAGGGTCGGTTTGTCGAGCACCGCCGCTGCGACGAGCACCATCGCTACCACGACCAGCGTCGTTACCAGCGCAGCAACGGCGGCGACAGTCACCGACGCCGAACCAACCACAATTCCTCAGCCGACATCCACGACGTCCGTCACCACATCGGCCCCGGCGATAACGACACCACCTCCCCCACCGAAACTGTCCATCCTGGCCCGTTCTGCCATTACCGCCGAAATGGCGACAGAGCCGGTCGGCTTGGCGAAGCAGGCTGTGGAGGCGGAGACAAACGTTCGCAACCCGAGTGCGACGGCCGATGATCGGCGTAAGGCTGGCGAGCGGCAGCAACTGGTGTACCGGATCTTGGCCCGACATCAGGATTGGGAGGAAGCGTTCTTCGCTCAGATTCCGACCGACGTGGAGGCGTTCGCTCGTAACAACTACAACGCCGCCAAGGCGCCATTAGACCCGGGGTTGTCCCGCCCGGTCCCTCGCAAAGACACGCTGCCTGCTTGGTCGGTTCGTGAAGCGTTGCCAGCCGACCAACTCCTCGCGTTCTACAAGGATGGCGAAGCGAAGACGGGCATCGAGTGGGTCTATCTGGCGGCCATCAACATGGTGGAGACTCGCTTCGGGCGCATCGTCGGGCTGTCTACTTCTGACGCAATGGGACCGATGCAATTCCTCCCGACAACGTGGAACGGGTTCTGTGAGGGTGACCCGTGGAACGACCATGACGCCATTGTCTGTGCGGCCCGATATCTCAAACAACGTGGCGGGCCAGGCGACATGCATCGTGCTATTCAGGGCTACAACCCGAATGACATGTACGAGGTGATGGTCACAAGTTACGCGGCCAACCTCCGGGCCGACCCCGAAGCGCTGGTCGGCTATCACGCCTGGCAGATCTTCCAACCAACTACAGCCGGCGACATTCGCGTCCCCGTCGGCTTCCGCGCCGAGGCACCCATCCCGGCCGCCGACTACCTCGCCGCCCACCCCAACGACCTCGCCTGAGCTACTTCGCCCTGGCCGAGCGGGCGGACACATCACGCACTGCGGTATGTGCGTATGAGAACGGAACCAAGGACCCGCGCTTCGAGACCGTGAGTCGCTTGGTCCGCTCGGCGGGTCTCAAACTTGTGCTGCGGCCCTCCGTGAAATGGCGCGGCAACAAAGGAAGTCGAGTCATGCCATCCGCCCTCCCCGACTTGGAACCGGCCGCCGCCTTTGCCGTGGTCACGCTCAATGATGGCAAACCCCGAGCGTTCGACCTTGACTACCGACCGCACCGCATCAGGGCGTACGAACTCCTGCTCACCATCGGCTCGCGATCCGAACTGAGTGCTTGCCTCGACGGCAA
Organism: Acidimicrobiia bacterium; assembly: GCA_043730435.1. Taxonomy (GTDB): domain Bacteria; phylum Actinomycetota; class Acidimicrobiia; order Acidimicrobiales; family Ilumatobacteraceae; genus JANMCE01. The sequence continues at coordinate 3,865 of JAYTKG010000457.1, forward strand.
ACTTCTCCTCGACGCCTGGAGCGAACTTGACCTCTCGCCAGAGGTCCGGAGCGAGTGGCAGCCGCTCATCGAGAAAGCCATGCGGTACTGAACACGCTCGTAGACAGGCTTCTCTCTAGCCACTACACTCGTTCCACATTGCGGGTTTATTCCGTATCGTGGAAACCGAACCACAGGGGACATCGATGAGCGACGAAGAGTACGAAGACATCATCCTGGCTGATCTGCCCGATGATGAGTTGGTGCCACAGATGCACAACGACCTCTACGACGGCATGGCCGACGAGATCGCCGAAGGCACCGCCATCCTGCTAGACCGCGGATGGTCGGCGCAGAAAGTGCTGGATGAAGCGTTGGTGGAAGGCATGCGCATCGTCGGCATCGACTTCCGTGACGGCATCTTGTTCGTCCCCGAAGTTCTCCTTTCCGCCAACGCCATGAAGGCCGGCATGGAACTGCTACGCCCGATCCTTGCGGCCAACGGGGATGAGCCCATCGGCAAGGTCGTCATCGGCACCGTGAAGGGTGACATTCACGACATCGGCAAGAACTTGGTGGCCATGATGCTTGAGGGCGCCGGCTTCGAAGTGATCGACCTTGGCATCAACACCGACGCCAACGAGTTCCTTGCCGCGCTCGATCAGCACAAGCCCGACATCATGGGCATGTCGGCGCTGCTCACCACCACCATGCCCTACATGAAGGTGGTCATCGACACCCTGAAAGAAAAGGGTCTCCGAGACGACTACGTCATTCTGGTCGGCGGCGCTCCCCTCAACGAAGAGTTCGCCCAGGCTGTCGGCGCCGACGCCTACTGTCGTGACGCAGCCGTCGCCGCCGAAACTGCGAAGACGTTCATCGCCGCTCACCGCGCCAAGCAGCACGCATAACCATGGCCGGCGCCAAGCTGGTCACCATGTTCTGGCGGGACATTCCGGCTCAGGTCAATGCCCAAGTGGGGCGCACCCGAAGCCAAGTCCTGCTGCATCAGCGTTTCCAAGTAGCCATCGACCGTGCCGCCATGATCGCCGGGCTAGCCGGGTCCGATGACTACCTGAGTGAGTGGCGCAAAGAGAGCAGCCCCTGTGGCGATGATCTCGAAGCAGAAGCCGCAGCGGCCGCCAAGAAGCTCGAAGACGACTATCCCCATCTGCTCCTGACCAAGATCGCCGACAACGGTGGCATTGACCTCGACAAGATCTACGCACCGAAAGAAAACCCGTGACCCACACGATCATCAGCTCAGCCACCAAAGAAGTGGTGCTGGGCTTCGACCGACCCTTCGTGATGATCGGTGAACGCATTAACCCCACTGGCCGCAAGTTGCTTGCGGCCGAAATGAAGGCCGGCGACTTCAGCCGTGTGGAAGCCGACGCAATTGCGCAGGTGGAAGCCGGTGCCCACATGCTTGACGTGAATGCCGGTATCCCGCTGGCCGACGAGCCAGCACTTTTGGCCCGGGCCGTGCAGTTGGTGCAGTCAGTTACCAACGTGCCGCTGTCGATTGACTCCTCCATCATCGAAGCGCTCGAAGCCGGCCTTGCTGTCTACAAGGGCAAAGCGCTCGTCAACTCGGTGACGGGTGAGGAAGAAGTGCTGCAGCGCGTCCTTCCGCTGGTTGCTCGCTACGGTGCCGCGGTCGTCGCCATTTCGAACGATGAAACCGGCATCTCCGAAGACCCCGACGTGCGCTTCGCCATCGCCAAGCGCATTGTTGAGCGGGCATCCGACTACGGCATCCCCGCGTGCGACGTTGTGGTTGATCCGCTGGTGATGCCGATCGGCGCCATTGGCCAGGCTGGCCAGCAAGTGTTCCGACTGCTGCGCCGTTTGAAGGATGAGCTTGGCGTGAACACCACGTGTGGCGCCTCCAACGTTGGCTTCGGCATCCCCAATCGCCACGCCGTCACCGGCACGTTCCTGGCCATGGCGATCTCAAACGGCATGACGTCGGCCATCATGAACCCGATGCACGAAGAAGTGAAGACCATGGTCATGGCCGCCGACGTGCTGGCTGGCAACGACCGAGATTGCGCTGCGTGGATCCGTCAATTCCGTGACCCCGAGGCCGGTGGCGAGCGCGGGTCTGGCGCTCGTGATGCCGGCCGCCGTCGCCGACGACCTGAGTAGCGCAGCATGCCCCGCGTCGTGTTTACGCCGTCTGGCCTGGAGACCGAGGTGCCCACTGGCACCACGGTTCTCGACGCGGCCCGACGCCTTGGCGTAGACCTCGACAGCGTGTGCGGAGGCCGCGGCATTTGTGGCCGCTGCCAGGTCTCCCCCAACGTCGGCTTGTTCGCCAAGTGGAGTATCGACTCGACCGCCAGCGCCCTGAGCCCCGCTGCCGATATCGAAGGCACCTACCACGGCCGCCGGCCGCTCGAAGACCGGCGGCTTGGCTGCGCCGCACGCGTGCAGGCCGATGTTGTGGTTGATGTTCCGGCCGAAAGTCAGGTGCATCGCCAAGTGGTGCGCAAGGCCGTCAACCTCGATGACCTCGTGCTCGATCCGCTCTTTGTGCTTTGCTACATCGAAGTGCCCCTGCAGCTACTAGGTGATGCTCGCAGTGTGTACGACTCCATGGTCGATGCCCTAGCCGAGCAACACAATCGCAAGGTTCGCCGAGCAGCGCCCCACGTGCTGAGCAGCCTGCACAAGGCCCTCGATCACGATGACCGTTGTGCCACTGTCGCCCTGCGTATGGGTGCTCACGGCGATGAGATCGTGGCCGCCTGGCCCCACTTTGTCGATGCTGCCTACGGCATTGCCGTCGACATTGGCTCCACCACTATCGCAGGGCATCTCGTTGATCTGACCACGGGTGAAGTGGTGGCCAGTGGCGGACGGATGAACCCGCAGATCCGGTTCGGCGAAGATCTCATGAGTCGCGTGTCGTACGTGATGATGAACCCGGGCGGCGACAAAGAACTCACCACCGCTATTCGCACGGCTCTGAACGAACTCACGGCCGAACTGATTGCAGACGCAACTGCACACGCCAACAAGGTGCTGGATGTAGTCCTGGTCGGCAACCCCATTATGCATCACGTCGTACTCGGCATCGACCCCACTCCGCTCGGCATGGCGCCCTTTACCATCGCTACAGCCGAAGCCGTCAACTGCCAGGCCACCGACCTGCAGATCGATCTGCCCCACGCGTCGGTCTATCTGTTGCCGTGCATCGCTGGCCACGTCGGTGCCGATACCGCGGCTGCCATTTTGGCCGAAGGTCCGCACCGAGGCGACACGTTTCAGCTGCTGGTCGACGTCGGCACCAACGCCGAGATCGTGCTCGGGTCCAAGCAATTCCAGTTCGCCGCTTCCTCCCCCACCGGCCCGGCCTTTGAGGGCGCTCAGCTCAGTTGCGGCCAGCGGGCAACCGCGGGAGCCATCGAGCGGGTACGCATCGACCGCACCACGCTGGAACCGCGCATCAAGGTAATCGGATGCGACCTGTGGAGCGATGAAGCCGGTTTCGCCGAAGGCACCAAAGACCTGAGCATCAGCGGCGTCTGCGGGTCGGGCATCATCGAAGTCATCGCCGAGATGTACCTCTCCGGCATCATTGCCGTTGACGGCACCATCATTGGAACCGCCCCTTCACCACGCATCATCGGCGACGGACGTACCTTCTCGTATCGTCTTCACCAACACGAGGACGTCGATCTCCTCATCACCCAGAACGATGTGCGCGCTATTCAGTTGGCCAAAGCCGCGCTGCGAGCGGGCATCGACCTGCTGGTCGAGCAAGCCGGACTCACGGAACTGACCGACATTCGCCTGGCCGGCGCATTCGGTTCACACATCGATCCGCTCTACGCCCTGGTGCTCGGCCTCATACCCGACTGCCCGCTCGGCGGCGTGCGAGCGGTCGGCAACGCGGCCGGAGCCGGGGCCGTGCGCGCGCTGCTCAGCAGAACTTTGCGCCAAGAGATCGAGCGCACCGTGCAGGGTGTCGTGAAGATCGAAACAGCAATCGAACCAAAGTTCCAAGAACTGTTTGTTGCAGCAATGGCGTTCCCGCACGCCACCGCACCCACGCCATACCTTGCGCAACACGTTGCCCTTCCCGCACGAACCGAAGCCGACGATGCCGCAGCCCAGGGCGGCCGTCGTCGGCGTCGGCCCACATCCACCACTACCGAAGTAGGGGAACTCTCGTGAACCAACCAACAGGCCGCCGCTCTGGCGGCCGTGCCGGTCGCGCTGCCGTCCGCACCTCGCATGCCGTGATGCACGATCCGTTCCTCACGCGCACCATGAAGCCGTTCGAAATCGTGAGCGAGGAAGGTCTCGCCCTGCTCGAATGGAACGCCGATTCCATCCTTGAGCAGGTCGGCGTAGAGATCCGTGACTACCCGAGCGCCCTCAAGGTGTTCGGTGATGCCGGTGCCGATGTCACGGGTACCCGCGTACGTTTTCCCCGCGGACTATGCCGCCAAATCGTGATGGCCACCGCGCCGGCTACCTATATCCAGCACGGCCGCAACCCTGAACGTAACGTGCAGATCGGCGGCAACGCCACGGTCTTCGCTCCCAACTACGGCTCGCCCTTTGCGTACGACATCGACAAGGGTCGGCGCTACGCCACCATTGCCGACTTTCAGAACTTCGTGAAGCTCGCCTACATGTCACCCAACCTGCATCACTCGGGCGGCACCGTGTGCGAGCCGGTCGATGTTCCGGTCAGCAAGCGTCACCTTGACATGGTGTACTCCCACCTCAAGTACAGCGACAAGCCTTTCATGGGTTCAGTTACTGCCGGTACCCGTGCCCAGGACTCGGTCGACCTGGCCCGCATTGGCTTTGGTGGAGACCTGCAGGACCGCACCGTCATGACCAGTTTGATCAACGCCTCATCACCCATGGTGTGGGACGGCACCATGCTCGCGGCCGCTCAGGTCTACGCCGAGAACAACCAGGCCAGCATCTTCACGCCTTTCATCCTCGCCGGAGCGATGGCTCCATCGACCAGCGCTGGCGTAGCCGCACAGACCCTGGCCGAGGCACTGGTTGGCATGACGTTTGCCCAGCTCATCCGGCCCGGAGCGCCCGTCGTATTCGGTTCGTTCGCCAGCTCAATGTCCATGCAGACCGGCGCCCCTACCTTCGGCACCCCCGAACCAGCGCTGGTGCTTTACACGGTCGCCGCGCTGGCCCGTCGCCTTAACGTGCCGTTCCGCTCGGGTGGCTCGCTGTGCGCCTCCAAGCTTCCCGACGCGCAGGCCGCTTACGAGAGCGCCTCCACGCTGTTGCCGACGGTGATGGGCGGCGTTAACTTCGTGCTTCACGCGGCCGGGTGGATGGAAGGTGGACTCTCGATCGGCTATGAGAAGTTCATCCTGGATGATGACCAGCTCGGCATGATGGCGACGTTCGTGAAGGGCCTCGACATCAGCGAAAACGGTCAGGCCATCGAAGAGTTGCTGCAGCACACCCCGGGCGACCATTACCTCGGCACCGGTCATACGCTGGCTAACTTCGAAACGGCGTTTTACCGTTCCGAAACGGCCGACAACTCCAGCTTTGAACAGTGGACCGAGGACGGCGCGCTCGATTCGGCCCAGCGGGCCAACAAGATTTGGAAGCAACGCCTCAATGATTACGAGCCACCCGCGCTCGACGAAGCAGTAGACGAAGCAATGCTCGACTTCGTCAACCGCCGCAAGTCCGAACTTCCCGACGAATTCGCCTGACCAACCCGACCTCACGCTGAAAGCACGAAAGCACGCTATGAAACTGTCCCCGCTCAACATGCTCCGCAAAGCGACAGGCGCCGCCGGTGATGCGGTCGTGCTTCACCACCTCGCCAGCACGATGTGCTTCGAGCTCATCCCGCTCAAAAACGTCGACGCGCAGATGGCGTTTCTGCCTCCCGCCAGCCGCATTTCGGTCACCTG
>JAYTKG010000458.1:0-3653 GCA_043730435.1 Acidimicrobiia bacterium
GAATTCCTTCGCTTCGTCAGTAACCGCACGCAACAAGGTATTGATCGAAGAAATTCTCATGGACGGCGGTCATGAGGTCACCCTGAAGGAAACAAACAGACGAGGTCATGCCACTCGCTTCGCGCAGGATGCCGCGAGCCGTGAGTGGGATGTTGTCGTGGCGCTCGGCGGCGACGGCACGCTGAACGAGGTCGCCAACGGACTGGCTGGCAGTACCACCGCGCTAGGCGTGCTGCCAGGCGGCTCCACCAACGTGTTCGCTCGCACGATCGGCATGGAGAACGACCCGGTTGCTGCTGCACGTCAGTTGGCGGCCGGACTCGCCGCCGAGACGATTCGGCCGATCGGGCTGGGCAACGTGAATGGTCGCTACTTCTGCTTCCACACCGGCGTCGGCTTCGATGCGGCGGTTGTGGCCAACGTGGAGAAGCGCTCGTCCATCAAACGATGGCTCGGTCACCCGTTGTTTATTTACTCCGGTTTGAAGACGTTCTTTCGCACCTACGATCGCAAGCATCCGCACTTCACGATCAACACGGTTGGGCGAACGTATCCGGCGTCGTTCACCGTGGTGCTCAATACCAACCCATACACATACTTGGGTAATCATCCCCTCGATCTCGCGCCGGCTGCGTCGCTTGAGTCAGCATTGAGCACGGTGACGTTCACCCGGATGCCTGCGCTCGGGGTGCTTGTCGCTCTTGCACGCACCCTGCTCGGAGGTAGCGTACGGGGCAAGGCGATTATCACCGAGGACGGGCTTTCGGTACTCACCATCGAGTCCGCTACCCCATTCCCGTATCAGCTCGATGGTGACTATCTCGGCGAGACGCTACGTCTGGCCTTCCGGTGGGAACCCGACGCCATTCGGCTTGTGTTACCCGCCTGACGCCACGACCCTGACAGCGACGTCGGGCGTGTTGGTGCAGATGCCGTCGATGCCCCAGGAGATAAGTTCGACCATGCGGGCGGGGTCATCGCAGGTCCAGGCATTCACTTCAACTCCCCGAGCGTGGCAGTCGTCGATGAGTTGACGCGTCACCTTTTTTACCCACGGATGCAGCACGCGGTGACCGTGGCCGATGAGTTCGTCGAGTGTGCTGGCCGCCACAGATTCCACCAACCAGGCTGTGGGAAGCTGGGTATTCAACTCGCGCACGCGGTCGATCGTGGGCAGATGAAAGCTGGAGATCAGTACTCGGTCGCGACCGTGTCGCTCGGCAAGCTTTGCCACCACTGCGGCCGCCATCGTCTCATCGCCGTCGAAATCGGGCTCGCCTTCCTGGTTCTTGATTTCGATGTTGACGCCCATGCCTTCGCACGCATCCAACGCGGCCGCCAGGTCGGGCACGGAAGCGGGCAAATCGGCTGCTGCGGTATCGCAAATGACCCGGCCATCAGACAAGTAAGGGTCGTGATGGATGGCCATGGCCCCGTCCTGAGTGCGACGGACGTCAAGTTCGACCCAGCCAGCCCCAAGCTTGCGTGCCAGGCGAAAAGCGGCCAGCGTGTTCTCACGAGCCTGTTTGCTGGCACCTCGGTGGGCGATTACCTGTGTCATTTGTCAAGACTGCTAGCACAGAAGTGACAATCGCAACGAAATTGCCCCTTGATATAGGTCTTTTGACCATCTACAATATTTGAGCACCGCAACACGCTCCAGGCGCCCACGTTGATGCCCTGAGCATGTGAAACAAGTCACGAACTCATATCGCCGCGTTCTACCCAGGAGACCTTCATTGTCCGCGCTCGCCACCAACCTCGCTCTGTCCAACGCTCAGTACAACTGGCGTGATCAGTCCCTTTGCCGTGACACCGATCCGGAGTTGTTCTTCCCGGTCGGCACTACCGGCCAGGCCCTGGTGCAGATTGATATGGCCAAGCGCGTCTGCGGCGAATGCCCGGTCAGCGAAGACTGTCTCGAGTTTGCCCTTGCCACCAACCAGGATTCCGGTATTTGGGGTGGCACCTCTGAAGAAGAGCGCCGCAAGCTGCGTCGGGCCTGGGTTGCCGAGCGCAAGGCCGCTGCTGCCGCTAGCTGATCGCGGGGGTCGGCCCCGTTCCAAGCGCTTTGGCCGGGTCGGTTTCTTCGGAAACCGGCCCGAGTTGCTTTTAGGTCATCTCGCTGGCGGTCGGCACCCGTAGCTCCACAACGGTGCCCGGTCCAGCTTCATCGGATAGCCCTGCGGCGGCCAAGTCGGCCGGGTTTGCGGTACGCATCGAAAGGGTGCCGCCGAGTTCGGTGGTCACGAGAGTACGAACGATGGACAGACCGAGGCCCGTTGCATTCTCCAGCGAGAAGTCGTCGGGAAGACCATCTCCGTCATCGACCACCGTGATGGTCAGATGGCTACCGGTATTCACCATGCTGACCACCACGACGCCGGCTCGCTTCTCGAAGGCATGATCGACTGCGTTCTGCAAGAGTTCCGTCAGCACCACCGAAAGCGGGGTGGCGATGATGGCGGGCAGGCGGCCACCGTCGCCCTGCACCACGAACCGCACTGGACGATCGGGTGACTGCAGGCCGTCCTCAGCCAGCCGGGCGAGCGGTCGGACAATGTCGGAGAAGCTGACGTCCTCACCTGTTTCCCGGGACAACGTCTCGTGCACGAGAGCGATAGTGCGGATGCGACGCACACTCTCGGCGATGGCCATTTTGGCCTCGGCCGATTCAAGCCGACGGGCCTGCAACCGCAAGAGCGACGAGATCGTCTGCAGATTGTTTTTCACCCGATGGTGGATCTCTTGGATGGTGGCGTCCCGCGACAGGATCATGCGATCACGCCGACGCAGCTCGCTGACATCGCGTAGCAGCAGCACGCCGCCGGTGACCGTTTCCTGAGCCACAATCGGGATCGATCGCACGGTGAAGGCGATCTCTGGTGTCTGATCGAATTCGTCAATGACAGGCTTGGCCGTATCGAACGCCTGGCGCACCGGCTTGTCGTTGAAGCCAAGTTCGGCCAGCCGCAACCCAATGGCGTTGGTGGTAATGCCAACCCGGTGCAGCGCCGACACTGCGTTGGGCGAGGCGTATTGCACCCGCGCTTCGCTATCGAGCACCATGACGCCGTCGCCGACGCGAGGTGCAGAGCTGGAAGCCGCACCGTTGGCCGCACCCTTTGTATCGAACGGGAACGTTCCTTCGGCAATCATCGCCGCGAAACGCTCGAACAGGCCGAGGTAGGTGCGCTCAAGCTCGCCAAGTTGCCGGCCGACGCGTTCGCTCCACTCACGAGTGAGTACCGCAATGATCTTGTTCTTGTGCCGCACGGGAATGGCCCGCATACGGCTGGCGTTCGGGATGCCCTCGATCACCACTTCGCTCTCGGCTTCGAGACCTGACGACAGCACCTGGTCGAGCACGAGGTCCTCGGTGTCGTTCGCCGTCGCGCCTACCCAGTCGGCCAGGTACAGGGTCTGGGCGGTGGCGGGTCGAACCTGGCCGAGCACCACCCACGAGCTATCCGGACTCTGCGTGTAGAGCAGGAGATCGGCAAAGCAGAGATCGGCCAGCATCCCCCACTCACCGACAAGACGCTGAAGATGACCAACATCGTCGGCGTCGAGTGCGGTGTGTGTGCGTGCGAGTTCAGCGAGCGTTGCCACGCCGTGAAGTCTTGCAGGTCACAACACCCAGCGGCTTGAGG
>JAYTKG010000459.1:0-14180 GCA_043730435.1 Acidimicrobiia bacterium
AGCACCATCAATGAAGAACTACTCGGCCAGCGATCGTCCCGTACCTGCGGGCACCATCGTGGTCGAGCGTGGTTCATCGGCGCAGGACTTTGCGCCCAAGCTGAACCGCACCGCCGCCGACGTTGTTCGGTTCCTTTTGCAGCAGGGCGAAATGGTCACCGCCACCATGGCGCTGTCCGACGACCAAATGGAAGTGTTCGGCCTCGAAATCGGCGCCGAGATTCTGCTGGTTGAGCCCGGTATGCAAGAAGAGCTTGAGTTGCAGGCGCTCTTTAACGACGACGATGACGACGATCCCGAGTTGCAGCAGACTCGCCCGCCCATCGTTACCGTCATGGGTCACGTCGACCACGGTAAGACCACGCTGCTCGACAAGATCCGCAAGGCCAATGTCGTTTCGGGTGAGTCCGGTGGCATCACGCAGCACATCGGTGCTTACCAGACCATCTACGACGGTCATCCGGTCACCTTCATCGACACCCCCGGCCACGCTGCGTTCTCCAAGATGCGTGCCCGTGGTGCCAACGTCACCGACATTGTCGTGCTGATGGTGGCCGCCGACGACGGCGTCATGCCGCAAACCATTGAAGCAATCAACCACGCTAAAGCGGCCGACGTGCCGATCATTGTTGCTATCAACAAGATCGACAAAGAGAACGCCGACGTACAGCGCGTTTACGCCGGTCTGGCCGAGCAGGAACTTGTTCCCGAGAGCTGGGGTGGCGACACCATCTGCGTCGAAATGTCGGCTCAGCAGGAACTCGGTATCGACGATCTGCTCGAACAGCTCACCGCTGTTGCCGAACTCGAAGAGCTCACAGCCAACCCAACGGGTCGGGCCAAGGGCACCGTGCTTGAAGCCAACCTCGATACCGGACGTGGGCCCGTGGCCACCGTCTTGGTCGACAAGGGCACCCTCAAAATCGGCGATCCCATTGTTGCCGGTGCCGCGTGGGGTTCCGTGCGTGCGCTCATCGACGACAAGGGCCAGCAGATCAAAGAGGCCGGTCCGTCCGTGCCCGTGCAGGTGCTCGGTCTTTCGGCCGTGCCCCGCGCCGGCGATGAGTTCCGCACCGCTCCCGATCTCAAGACGGCCAAGACCGTTGCCGAAGCCCGTGAGATTCGTCAGAAGCTCAAGGCCCAGCGCGGTGATGCCCGGGTGCAGGGTGGCGTCAAGCTTGAAGACATCTTCGACCGCATCCAAAAGGGCGAGCAGGCCACGCTTAACCTGGTGGTCAAAGCCGACGTGCAGGGTTCACTCGAAGCTCTTACCGAAGCGTTGCGTCGTCTTGAGCGTGACGACGTCAAGCTGGCCTTCGTCCACCGTGGCGTCGGCAGCATCAGCGAGAACGACATCACGCTGGCGGCCACCACCAACGCCACCATCATCGGCTTCAACGTGCGACCCGATCGCAAAGCCCGCGAAATGGCCCAAGTGGAGCAGGTTGAGATTCGTGCCTACGAAATCATCTACCAGGTCCTCGAAGACATCGAAAAGGCCATGCTTGGCCTGCTCGCTCCCGTCTTCGAAGAAGTGGTTACGGGTGATGCCGAAGTGCGTGAAATCTTCCGGGTTCCCCGCATTGGTGCCATCGCAGGTTGCTACGTGCTCAACGGTGTTATCACCCGCGGCTCCAAGGTCCGCTTCCTTCGGGAAGGCACCATCATTTGGAAGGGTGCGATCCAGACCCTCAAGCGGTTCAAGGACGACGTGCGTGAAGTTCGTGAAGGCTTCGAGTGCGGTATTGCTCTCAGTGACTTCCAGGACCTCAAGCCCGGCGACGTCATCGAAACCTACGAAGAAAAAGAAATCCCCCGCACGTAACATGCCTCGTTCGGTCGCTACCGCTCCGTCTCTCTCGGACTCGCTTCGCTCAGACAATCCCTCAGCATCGGAGATGATTGTTGGGTAACCTCGCCAACCCATGTTTGTGTTGGCGCTGCAAGCGGAATTGCATCTGAATGATTGTCACTCGTTGAAGGAAAAGCGGGCCGTTATCCGTCCGATCCTTGACGGGGCCAAGCGTCGGTTTGGCGTGTCTTCGGCCGAGGTTGATCATCAGGACACGTGGCAGCGGTGTTCGATGGGATTTGCCATTGTCGGCGCATCGGCTGATCATCTGTCGGACGTGATAGACGAAGTGGAACGGTTTGTGTGGTCGCACCCTGAGGTTGCGGTCCTGTCGATGGAACGGAGCTGGATCGAATGAGTCGAGGCGCACCGAAACGACGACGAACAACCAATGCCACATCCCACAACGTGCCCCGCACGGCTCGGTTGAACGAGCTGCTGCGCGAGATCATCGCCGATGAACTTGAACGCATCGAAGACGACCGACTGGAACTGGTAACCATCACCACGGTCGATGTCGACCAAGATCTCAACCGTGCCATCGTCACCTACGACTCGCTTGCCGGCGAGTCTGGAGACGAGCAGATTCTGGCGGCGTTCACGCAGCAGCGAGTGAAGCTGCAAGCAGCGATCGGCAAGCAGATCACCGCTCGCAAGACGCCCATCTTGTCGTTCCAACCCGACAAGGTCATCCGCTCGGCCGCCCGCATCGAAGAAATTCTTCGGGACAACCCCATTCCGGTTCGCCCTGAGGTGCCTCAAGAGGACGAGTCATAGCCAAGCGCCGCCCCGCCACGCTGCACGGCCTCTGTGTGGTGGACAAGCCTGCTGGCATGACCAGTCACGACGTGGTCGGCCTGTTGCGCCGTCGGCTGGGTGAGCGTCGTATTGGTCATTCCGGAACGCTCGACCCCGATGCCACCGGCGTTCTGTTGTGCGGCGTGGGCAACCTCACCCGATTCCTGCGGTACCTCACCGATCTGCCCAAGACCTACACGGCCGAGGTCGTGCTCGGCGCCACCACCAACACACTGGACGACTCGGGTGAGGTGACCGCCATGTTCGACATGACGGGCGTAACAGTTGAACATGCTCGCGAGCTCGTCGCCACCCATCTCACCGGCCCGATCATGCAGGTACCACCCATGGTGTCGGCCATCCGTATCGACGGCAAGCGTCTACACGAACTGGCCCGCGAAGGCATCGAAGTTGATCGTGAGGCTCGGCCGGTCACGGTCTACCGCTACGACGTAGACGCTACCGACGACCCGATGGTGTTCGCGATTGTTGTGCAGTGCTCTAGCGGTACGTACATACGAACGTTGGCCGCCGACCTCGGCGAACTGCTCGGCGGGGGAGCGCACGTGCGAAGGCTGCGTCGCACCGCCATTGGCTCGTTCACCGTCGCCGAAGCAGCCGCGCCCGACGAGTGCGAAGTGTGGCCGATGGCTCGGGGTCTTCGTGACTATGCCGATGTCACCGTTGATGACGACGAGGCCCGCATGGTGCGCCACGGCCGCTCATTGCCGTTGTTCGAAGGCGACGGCCCCTGGGCGGTATGCGACGTTGAGGGCAATCTCTTGGCGATGTTCGAAGCGAACGGCGACGAAGCCAAACCTGCCGTGGTGGTGCCGGAGCTGTCGTAGCGGTTGGCACACGTCGGTTATCGAACGTACATCCGCGTAAAGTGACGGCACCATGACTGCACCCGTTCTTTCGATCAGCCGACGCACCCGTTCCACGCCCTTCACCAGCAGGGTTGAGGCGGCAGCTGTGCAGGGCTACACCGTCTACAACCACATGCTTCTACCGACGAACTTCCGTGGTGTCGAGGACGACTACTGGCACCTGCGCAGCAAGGTGCAAGTGTGGGATGTCGGTTGTGAACGTCAGGTAGAGGTGGCTGGCCCCGATGCGGCGAAGTTGGCGCAAATGCTGACGGTGCGCGACATGCGAACCTTTGCCGTCGGTCGCTGCGGATATGCGCCGGTCTGTGACCACGACGGAAAACTCATCAACGACCCGGTCGTCTTGCGGCTCGCCGACGATCGTTTCTGGTTTTCGGTGGCTGACTCCGATGTCGTGCTGTGGGCCGGTGGGATAGCGCTCGCAGCCGGCCTTGATGTCTCGGTGACCGAACCCGACGTGTGGCCGCTGGCAGTGCAGGGGCCTCTTGCCGAAGATGTCGTGGCGGCGGTATTTGGCGAAGAGGCCCGCGCCATCCGCTTCTTCCGTTTCGCTCACCTATCGTTCCAAGGCCACTCCATGGTGGTGGCGCGCAGCGGCTGGAGCGCGCAGGGTGGCTTTGAGATCTATGTGGATGACGCCGACGTCGGCGGCGCGCTGTACGACGCGTTCATGCAGGCCGGAAATCCGCACGACATCGGCCCCGGGTGTCCAAACCTCATCGAACGAATCGAGGCCGGGCTGATCTCTTACGGCAACGATGTCACCCGAGCCGACACGGCTCTTGAAGCTGGTATGGCCCGTTACTGCTCGCTCGACTCACCCATAGACGCCATCGGGATCGAAGCCCTTCGTCGTCAGGCGGAGGGTGGGGTGAAGCGCATGATGTGCGGCTTCACCGTGGAGGGTGACCGAGCGCCAGCTCTACGAGATCCGTGGCCGATCATGTACGACGATGCCTTGGTCGGGCAGGCCACATCAGTGGCGTGGTCGCCGCGTCTCGGCACCAATGTTGCGTTGGGCATGCTGGCCACCGATCACACCGCCTTCGGTACCACCGTGACGATCTTGGCTCCCGATGCTCCACGTCGGGCTACCGTCGTTGAGGTGCCGTTCGCGGGTGCATCGCAACGATGAGCGTTCTCTGGGTAAAGACCCCGGGCGGGCCCCGGACGATAGGGTCAGAACCGTGCAGGTGATTCGGGATCTTTCACAGCCACATTTTCGCGACCGGGGAACCGTGGTCACCATCGGCGCGTATGACGGCGTACATCTCGGTCATCAGGCTGTCATCGCCGAAGTGCGGGCCAAGGCCAAGGCCCAGGGCTGCGCTTCGGCGGTTGTCACGTTCGACCGTCACCCGGCGTCCATCGTGCGGCCTGAATCCGCGCCACAACTCATCACCGATCTTGACCAGAAGCTCGAGCTGCTCGAAGCGACGGGTATCGACGCCGTGGTCGTGCTCCACTTCGACCATGCCATGTCGGAGCTCTCGGCTGCGCAGTGGGCGAACGACGTTTTGGTGCGATGCCTCTCGGCGCAGACCATCGTGGTGGGCGAGGATTTTCACTTCGGCCACGACCGCAGCGGCAACGTTGCGTTCCTCACCAAACTCGGCCAGACCGAAGGCTTCGATGTCCAGGGCCTGCCGCTCATCGAACGAACCGACGGCGTGACCGAGTCAATCAGTTCAACCGCCATCCGCCGCGCCCTCGCCGGAGGCCAGGTAGAAGTCGCCGCCCGGCTTCTGGGCCGACCGTTTGAGGGTCGGGGCATCGTTGTCACCGGCGATCAGCGAGGTCGGCTGCTCGGCTTCCCGACCGCCAATGTCGAGATTCCCAATCAGGTCTGCCTGCCGGCCGATGGCGTGTACGCCGGCTTTTACGAGCGGCCCGACGGCCAGGTGCACAAGTGCGCGATCAACCTCGGGCGACGCCCCACGTTCTACGCCCACACCGATCACTCGTTGCTTGAGGCGCATCTCCTTGACTTTCAGGGCGATCTCTACGGCGAACCCGCCAAAGTTCGCTTCGTCGCCTTCCTGCGCAGCGAGCGAAAGTTCGACGGCATCGACTCCCTGCGCCAGCAACTTGCTCACGACATCGAAGCCACCCGCAAAGCCCTCTCCTGAATGACGCCGGCCGACGACATTCTGGCCGCCTCCTATTTGGTCAGCAGCCAGCACCAACTGTCGACGAGCAGACTGACCGATGCGTCGCGTTGCATCGATTCGGTCCAGTTGGTGTCGAACCAGCGGCGGCTCAGGAACTCAAGCTGACCAAACGCCAGCGTGCCCCGAACGTGGCGCGAGTGCGGCTCGAAGCGGTCGGCAAGGTCGAGCCCGGTGCGGATGTCGTCGATCACGCTCTCGAACCACCGGTTCACCGCTGCAGAGATGTCGGCGTCCGACGCCGCGGCGTCGTGTGCTGCGGAAACGCCCCGACGGATCTCGGGCCATTGATCGACCTTTCGCTCGATCCACGCCTGGATCTGTGCTCGCTGCCCTGACTCGACCACCCCAGCGAGTGGCGGATCGTCGGATGAGACGAGCAACTTGTTGAGGTCGACGATCAACGATTTCATGAGCTCGGCCTTGGACGGGAAGTGCAGGTAGAACGTCGTACGCGTGGTCCCGGCACCCGACGCGATGTCGTCGACGGTCGTCGAGGCGTACCCCTTCGACTCGAACACTTCGAGTCCGGACTCCAAGAGCAACCGCCGAGTGAGCTGCTTTTGGACCCCTCGAAGACTTGACACGCAGTAAGCCTAGTTGTCGGTGCGGAAGCGAGGACTGAACGGTGGGGAGCCCGTCAGGCGATGTCGAGGGCGACGATGGGAAGGGAGTCGAGGCCGCGTGTTGAGTTGTTGATGTGGCGGACGGCTGTGCCGATGGTGAAGCGCTTGACGCGACGGACAAAGGCTTCGAGCGCGGCGTTGGCCTGCAAACGGGCGAGGCCTTGACCAGCGCAGCTGTGCGCGCCGTACCCGAAGGCCAAGTTGTCGGCGGGATTCCGGGCGACACGGAAGGTGTCCGGGTCATCGTAGTGGCGGGGGTCGCGGTTGCCGGCCAGAAGCAGCAGTGCGGCCTGTGCTCCCGCGGGGATTGTGATGCCGTCGATGGTGATGTCGTGCTTGACCAGGCGGCCGAAGGAAAGCGCCGGTGGCTCCATGCGCAACGCCTCGTTGAACGCTGCGGGGATCAGCGATGGGTCCGCGCGCAGCGCCTCGTACTGGTCGGGGTTCTGGCCGAGTAACCACAAGACATTGCCGATCGAGGCGATCGTGGTGTCCATGCCCGCAGCGACATATTGGTGGATGATGTGGCCGCAGCTTTCGGCGGGGATCTTGCCGGCCTCGGCAGCGGCGAAAATGGCGCGGCCCATACTGCCCTCGGCCAAGTCGTCGGCTCGGACGTTGGTCGCCCACCCGAAAAGCTCGCCGGCGATGGGAAAGCTTTCGATGGTTCGCTGATTCATGGGGCCGAGCACGTTGAACGCAGCGTCGCCCCAGCGCAGCATGTTGTCCCGAATTGCTCCACTCACACCGATCATGTCGGCAACGACGTTGAGCGGCACGGCGCGGGCGATGCCGTCGATCGCATCAAAGGCACCCGACGCGACCAGTTCGCCCACGATGGCATCGGCCTTTGCGTCGGTATCGTCCTTGATTTTGCGCAGCGCACGCGGCGTCAGGTTCTCCATCAGCGCCATTCGCAGGTGGTGGTGATCGGGCGGGTCGGTGGCCAAGGTCGTACCCGTGAGTGCCTGGTTCATGGCGTCGTTGAACGCCACCTTGTTGGAGGAGAACGTCTCGTAGTTCAAGAACGCCGCCCGAATCGGTTCATACCGGGTGATCGCCCACACGTCGTTGGCCGGTATCCGCACGACTGCGGCCGTGTCCCGTAGGACCCGCAGCGGCTCATATGGATCCAGCAATACCTCGTCCGAGAACAGGTCTAAGGCCGACGTGGGCACCGTTTGCATCGTCATGGCACCCCTCCAGTGTGACTAACAGCACATGTTATGTGCAGTATGTCCACTCATACAACATGATGTCAAGCAATTTGCAAAGGTGAGGGAGGATTTTAGCTTTACACTATGACAAGTTAGTTGACAGTCTGAATGAGCGATGCAAAAATGCTGCAGGGGGACTGTCGTGACGAGAGTCATAGGGGAGGGAACGGTTGTATGGCATTGGTGAACACCGTGCTGGGGCCTGTCGATGCTGATGGCCTCGGGCTTACCCTGGTCTGCGAGGCGCTGCTGAACGTAGTGCCGGGCGCGCAATACGGATACGACATTCGCATCGACCGTGCCGAGGTGTTCGATGCCATCGCGGCCAAACTCGCCGACTTCAAAGCGAACGGTGGCGGTGCCATTGTTGACGCCACCGGCATGTTCAAGGGCCGTGACCTCACACTGTACGAAGCGCTCTCGCGAGACACCGGTGTGCACATCGTGGCGTCGACCGGTCAGGGGCCCGAGGCGATGTTGGGTGGCTATTTTCTCACCCCGCAGACCAACCCGCCCACACCGTGGCCAGCGGAACGCTTCGCCGAAATGTTCACCCGTGAGGTCACCGAAGGCATGGTCGTACCTCGGCTGGAACGACGGTCTGCTGCCGGTCTGGTGGCCACTGCCGTGACCGTCGAAGGCATGACGCCGACCGACGAGAGCCTGGTGCGCGGGGCTGCACGAACGGGACTGGCCACCGGCGTTGCGGTCCTCATCCGCTGCGGGTCAGACGCGCTGGCCAACCTTGACATTGCGCTCAGCGAAGGTATCCCCGCCGATCAGGTGGTCATCGCCGACCTTGACCGCAACGACGCAGTCGCTGCTGATTGGCCCGGCGAGGTTGCCCGCCGTGGTGCGTGGGTCGCCATCGACCACACCGGCTCAACCGATCCGCAGTACGTCTCCGATGCTGTGCGGGTGGCCCTCATCATGTCCCTGGTGAACGACGGCCATGCCGACCGGGTTCTGATCTCATCCAGCGCCACGGGCGTCTCGTTTGGTGAACCGGGCAACGACATGGCGTTCAGCCACGTGCTGACCGAGTTCGTCCCGCAGCTACGAGCAGCAGGACTCACCAACGTCACCATCCAACAGATCCTGACAACGAACCCCGCCAATCTTTTGAGCGTGAGGAAGTGACCGGCATGGCACGCGTCAACACCGTTCTGGGAGCCGTGTCTCCGGCCGAGCTCGGTTTCGTGGCCATCCACGAGCACATTGGCTACGGCATGCCTGGCTGCGAGTTGGACAGCAAGTGGTGGAAGACCCCCGAGCAGCGTTACGACGAGACCGTCCCCAAGCTGCGACTTTTCCACGAGAACGCTTCGCCGTATGGGGCGGCCACGTTTGTGGACGCCACCGGCATCTGCAACGGCCGAGACGTCGACTATTTCAAGTCGCTGTCGGCCAAGACGGGCGTCCACATCATTGCCTCCACCGGGTTCGTCGGCGGCGACACCGCACTCCCGTTTTTCGAGCGGGCCAGCATCGAGTACCTCGCCGAGCAGTTCGTACACGAGATCACCGTGGGCATCGGCAGTTCAGGCGCCAAGGCCGGCATCATCAAGGTCGGTGTCAGCCGTGGCTTCAAGATGAAGGAGCTCGACAAGCGTATCTACCGCGCTGCGGCCCGAGCGTCGAAGGTGACTGGGTCACCGATCTTCACGCACCTCGCGGTTGACGTGGAACCGGCACTCGCCATCTTCGATGAGGAAGGCTTGCCGCTCGACCGAGTGCTGTTTGGTCACGCGGATGATGGCGTCAGTCAGGGCTTGGTGGACGAGAAGGCGATCATTGCCAAGGGCGGTCGCATCGGTTTCGACACCTTCGGCTACGACCTCGAACTTCCCGACCCGCCGTTCTGGGGTCGCCATCGCAATGAGCGACTCGACCACTTGCTGACCTTCATCAATAACGGTCTGGTGGACAGCGTGCTCGCCTCGGCCGACGCCAACTGCTCACCACTCGGGTGGCCAGGCGTGAAGGGCCACACCGTGAACTATCTCTTTGAGCAGTTGCTCCCCGACCTAAAGGCAGCAGGCATCGACCACGCCATCATCAACCGGATTTTCGTTGACAACGCGGCCGAATTCCTGACCCTCCAACCGCATACTTAGGGAGACACGACCATGGATGCAAGCCAACTGAAAGACCTCGATGTCGCCATTATCGGTGCCGGATACGCGGGCGCCACCACGGCCAAGGCGATCAGCCTGCTCGGTGCCAACGTCACCGTTTACGAGCAAGCGCAGGCCATCAAGGAGGTCGGTGCCGGCATCGGCCTGCGTCCATCCACCATGGACCAGTTCCGCAAGCTGGGCATGTTTGACGCCATTGCCGCGGTCACGTCGCCCAGCGACTACTTCGAGGTCCTGACTGCCACCGGGCACCGGATTGCCATGGAGGAATGGCCGGAGAAGGAGGTCTTCCAGAGCACGACCCGCTTCGTGCACCGCGGTGACTTCATCGACGCGCTGGTCGCCGCGCTGCCTGGCGGCATGGTCAAGCTCGGGCACCGGCTCGCGAGCATTGAAGACCCCGGGGATCGTGCCACGGTCACCTTCGCCAACGGTGAGTCTGTCACCGCCGATCTGATCATCGGAGCAGACGGCATCCGTTCGCAGGTTCGCGCTCAGCTCTTCAGCGACAAACCGCCGGTGTTCGCCGGCGAGCACGCCTACCGCGTCGTTATTCCCATGTCGGACACGTTCGGCCTTGTCGATGACGGCAACTTCCGTATGTTCATGGGCCATGGCACCAAGGTGTACTTGCTGCCGTTATTGCACCGCAGCGAGGTTTCCTACGACGTCACCTGCTTGAACGCCGACGCCACCCCGGCCCCGGCCTCCACCAAGGAGCAGCTGCTCAAGGTGGTCGCGGGGTTCGACGAGCGAATCATCGCGATAACCGATGGGCTCAACATGGCCGACGTGAACATCCGTGCGGTGTACGACATTGACCCCATTGCGAACTGGCACTCCGATGCCGTGGTGCTCGTCGGCGACGCCGCCCACGCCATGTGTCACCACCAAGGTCAGGGCGCCAACTCGGGCATCCTCGACGCGGGTGCCATCGCTGGGGCTCTGGTCGAAGCAAGTTCCGTGCCTGAGGCGCTCGCGTTGTTCCAGGCGAATCGCAAACCGGTGACCGATGAACTGCAACGCCTGTCCCGCGAGGGATGGAGTGAGGATGAGGTCGCGACCGTGTTCCCCAATCAGCACCGGGGCGAGATCGGCGCAAGGAGCTGAGTGATGCCGTTTCACCCGACGCTTGCCGAGTTTCTCAGTACCTTGGCTGCCGGAGTTCCACGGCGTGTTCGCCGAGACGGCGGAGTTCCGTCGCGGGCACACCATGGGTGACGTGGCGATCCACCCGCTGTTTTCGCAGTGGGGGAGATTCGGCCTGTACAGCTTCTTCATCGACGGACCCGAGCCTGCGCTCATCGACACCGGGATCGCGTCGTCCCCCTCAGCGGGTATCGCTCCGGCGCTTGAGGCGTTGGGTAGCCGCGTCGAGGACATTCGATGGATCCTGCTCACCCATGGTCACATCGATCACATCGGTGGTGCCCACGCGCTGTGGGAGCTCACCGGCCGCCGGGCGAAGGTGGTCATCCACGAAGCCGACGCTCCGTTCCTGCGGTCGCGTCGAACGCACGTGGAGGAGTACCTGGCCAGCCGCGGTCGATATCTCAACGATGCCGACGGTGAGGCGAAGTTGGTCGCCGCCGGCATGGCCGCCATCTCGGGCGAGATGGAGCCCGACATCGTCGTGCGTCACGGCGACGAACTGTCGCTCGGCCCCAACGTGAAGGTGACCGTTCACTCGGTTCCGGGCCACACCGCTGGCTCGGTGGCGTACGTGGTTGAAGGCCAACGGGACGTGTTTGCGGGGGACGCCGTGCAGATCCACGGTGCCGCCAACGGCTTCCCGAGCTACATCGATCCCGATGCCTACCGGTCCAGCTTGCTGCATTTCCGAGACGATGTGAAACCTCAGCGGCTCTTCCTCGGCCACCCGTACCGCAGCCAGGGTGCCGAGTCGCCCGGCGTCGTGCTCGACCGCCAACAGGCCGCCGCCAAGATTCAGGAGAGCCTCGACATCGAGGCCAAGGTCCGGGCTGCTACCAACGACCCGGGGCGAGACGCCGCCGATCAGGCGAGCACGCCACACTCTCCGTTCGGCTGCATCGCTCAGCACCTCGGCTACGACGGAGACCCGACACTTGAACCGTCACCGTTCTTCACGACACTGCACGGTTACGCCGACGGGTCCGGCTGCGGATGGCACGGATGAACCACCAGATCACCATCACCTCCGGGACGCAGACCATCGTTGCCCGCAAAGACCTGCGCATTCCGATGCGCGACGGTATCGCCTTGGTTGCCGATGCCTACCACGGCACCGGTGACGAACCTCGTCCCGCGCTGGTTGCGCTGAGCCCGTATGGCAAAGAACTCCAGGCGCTGGCGCTCACCATGCCGCCGCAGCGTCGCCCATCCCCGATGTGGGACGGCTGCATTGAGGCCGGTGATATTGCCCGCGTGGTGGAGGAAGGCTACGTGCACGTGATCGGCGATGTCCGGGGCTCGGGCGGTTCCGAGGGCGACCACATCGGCAACTACAACGCCGGTGGCGTGCCGCTCGGGCAGGATGCGTACGACGTCATCGAATGGGTTGCGGCACAGCCGTGGTGCAACGGCGTAGTCGGCATGATCGGCATCTCCTACTTCGGGTCCATGCAGATTTACGCGGCCGCCGAACGACCGCCGCACCTCAAGGCCATCTTCGTCAGCGGTGGCCATTTCGACTTCTACGAGACCACCTATCACGGCGGGATCATGTGGTTCATGCCCCGTGCTGCCCGTGAAGGCCGCGGTGGGGATTCTGGCTGGGCGTTCACCGACCGCATCAAGTCGCGCATGCTTGAGACCTACTCGGCAGAAGAGATCAAGGCTCGCGTCGCCGAACGACTCGCCGACCCCGACGTCGCGAGTTGGCCGAACCTGGTGCATGTGCTGCATTACCCGAAGCACCACGAAGCTTGGTTCGACATCATCACGAATCAGTACGACGGCAAATGGTACGAGGACCAGAACCCGATCAACCTCGCGACAAACATCGACATCCCCGTCTACCTGCAAATCAACCAGGGCCGCGGCTGGACGGTAGATGGCACCATCGAACTGTTTGACGTGCTCACCGGCCCCAAGCAACTGGAAATCGGACCGTATCCGCCCATGCAGTCGCGCCCATGGGTCGAGGAGCACGACACCCTGTTCCGCTGGTTCGACTACTGGCTCAAGGGCATCGATAACGGCGTCATGGACGAGCCGGCCGTCAAGGTGCACGTCGAGGGCACCAAGCAATGGGCCACCGGCGACCAGTGGCCGGTGAAGGACATTTCATACCGGCCGCTGTACCTGCGCACCCGTCGCCGGCTCACCCCCGAACCCGAACCGATGGGCCTCAACCAGGCGCACCACGAGGGGTTCTTCCAGGCCCCGCTTACCGTCACCGACCGTATCGAGATGCTGTCGTGGTCGACCGCACCCTTCGTAACGCCGACCGAAATGCACGGCGCCGGGGCTGCACACATCTTCGCCTCCATCGACCAGGACGACACCAACTTCATCCTGCGGCTATGGGACGAGGCACCCACCGGTAAACGCCAACTGGTCACGACCGGGTTCCTCAAGGCCTCGCACCGTGAGCTCGACGAACGCACCCACGAAGGCAACCCGTACCACCCGCATACTCGCAGTGCGCCGGTCGAACCGGGCGCGATCGTTGAGTACGTGATCCGGCTCTACCCGTTCGCCAACACCTTTCGGGTGGGTCACAAGCTTGTGCTTGAATTGATGAACAACGAGCCGATGTCCGATGAGCACAACTCATTCCTGCCTCCGGACGCCTACCACCTGCCAGTCGGTCGCCCCGTCACGCACACCATCTATCGAGACGCGACCCATCTCTCGCGCCTCGTCTTGCCGTTCACAACGACCTAGTTCTTGAAAGGCATGAGATAGCAATGCAGTTCTATGTGGACGGCTTTCGAGGGGGTGATCCCGACGTCAAGAATGCGGCACCCGGTCGTCGTGATCGCAGCGCGTTTGTGCCGTTGCCGGAAGAGGTGGATGTGCTGATCGTCGGCACCGGTCCGGCGGGCCTGTGCCTGGCCGCTCAGCTTGCGCAGTTCCCCGAGATCGACACGATGATCGTGGAGTCCAGCCCGCGTAACATTGAGAAGGGCAAAGCCGACGGCATCAACACGCGCACGATGGAGATGTTCCAGGCGTTTGGATTTGCCGAAAAGGTCAAGCGTGAGACGTGTTGGGTGAACCAGACCAGCTTCTGGGTTCCGGACCAGGAGAACCCGGCGAACATCACCCGCCTCGCCCGGGTGCAGGACGTCACCGACGACAGCTCAGAGATGCCGCACATCCTCATCAATCAGGCACGAGTCCACGAACTGTTCCTCGACGTGATGGCCAATTCGCCGTCTCGGCTGGTGCCGGACTACTCCTGGGCGGTTCGGGACCTCACCGTCGACACGACGACCGACGACCACCCGGTAACAGTGACGCTTCAAGACACCGGCGTGAACGCGGGTGAACTGGCAACCGTAC
>JAYTKG010000460.1:0-2652 GCA_043730435.1 Acidimicrobiia bacterium
CGGCTTCAAGTGCGACCAGCCCGGTGAGGTTTGACAACACATCAGAAGCGGCCATAGGCCGATGCTACGCTGACTTTCTTTAGATCGACTACTCCTTCCTGTTTCCCCCCGTAGCGAAAGTGGTTTCCGTGGATCTCGGACTTTCCGGCAAGACCGCCCTTGTCACCGGAGCCAGTCGCGGCATCGGTCGCAGCATTGTTGAACGTCTCTTGGCCGAAGGTATGCACGTTGCTTTTAGCGCCCGCAGCGCACAGAGCGTGGCCACGGCCCAGGCGACCTTCGGTGATGGCGCCGTCGGCTCTGTCGTCGACTCGGCAGACCTCGCCGCCGTAGCTGCGTGGGTCGATGCCGTTGCCGCCGAACGAGGCCAGGTTGATGTCGTCGTCGCGACCACCAGCGCCAAGGGCGGCATCCCAGCAACGGCTGATGGTTGGCGCACAAGTTTCGACATCGACGTGCTCGGAACCGTGGCGCTCATTGAAGCAGCGCTCCCCCACCTCAAGGCCGCTGGTGGCGGCAGTATTGTGCAGCTCGGCACGACGGCATCCATTGAACAGCACCACTTCCCCGGTGGGGGCTTCAGCTACGGCGCCATGAAGGCAGCGTTGGTCAACTACATCTCCCACCTTGCCAAGGAAATTTACGCGGACGGCATTCGCGCCAACGTCGTGTCGCCCGGCCCGATCTATATCGATGGCGGGTCCTGGGAACGCATCAAGACCGGTATGCCCGACTACTACGCCGAACACGTCGCACAGCATCCAGCCGGTCG
Source organism: Acidimicrobiia bacterium (assembly GCA_043730435.1). Classification (GTDB taxonomy): domain Bacteria; phylum Actinomycetota; class Acidimicrobiia; order Acidimicrobiales; family Ilumatobacteraceae; genus JANMCE01. The sequence continues at coordinate 773 of JAYTKG010000460.1, forward strand.
CTTAGGACGCCCCGAAGAAGTCGCCAACGTCGTAGCGTTTCTGGCCAGTCCCCTGTCGTCGTGGGTGAACGCCGAGAACATCGTGGTCGACGGCGGCTTTACCCGTCGCGTCTCATACTGAGAAGGTGGACTTTCTTTCGGTTACCGGTGGTCATCGCGTAGATCTCGATGCCTTCCGTTTGATGCTCGACACCATTTCAACCGAGCGCGGCTGGCGCCATTCCCACGCCGTCCAACCGACGGCGCAGCGTTGGCTCGACGGCACCTTGCCGTTCGATGCCGTGCTGCTGCACGACATTCCCGGCCTTCATCTCAAGCGGGGCGAACCACCCACACCGATCAATCCTGAGCCATGGGTGAAAGACGCACTCGCACAACTCTTCGAAGTGGGCAAGGGCATAGTGGTTTTGCACCACGCTCTGGCGGGCTGGCCGTCCTGGGACGGCTGGGCCGATGCAATTGGAGGCCGATTTCTTTACGCACCCGGAGACCTCCACGGCAAACCATGGCCATCGTCGGGCACTCGCATCACGACCTACACCGCGCAGATCATCGCTCCTGACCACCCCATGTGCGCCGGCGTTGAAGACTTCGAGCTCACCGACGAGCTGTACTGCTGCCCCATCTTTGTCGACCGAATCGTTCCGCTCGTGCGCACCAACGCCGACATGTCGCCCGGCCACTTCATCTCCACCTACGAGCACGTCGTGGTTGGCGAGGACGCGGCCCCCCGCTGCGACCAGCATCCGCCCACGACCGACGTCATTGCGTGGGCCACCTCGGCCGGCAACAGCCCAATCGTGTTCATCCAGCCCGGAGATGCCGCAGATACCTTCGGTCTGCCCATGTACCGGCTCCTCTTGGCCAACGCACTGACGTGGGTGACCTCACCCGATGCTCAAGTGTGGGCAGCCAGCCGACGGTTCGACTAGATTCTGCATACTGTCTATAGTTAGTAACGACCAGTGGGAGGTTTGCGCATGTCGGCCACGCCCTTGATTTCAGTTGCCAAACGCCTGCTTGCGAACGTCGATGGCGATCGCGGTGACCTCAGCGCGGACATCTTGAACGTCCCCGCCACCGACTTTGTCGACCAGGAACGCTTCGAGCGCGAAATCGAAACCATCTATCACCGCAGTCCCCTGCTGGTCGCCTTGTCGGTCGACGTGGCCACGCCGGGCGACTACAGCGCACTCAGCATCGCAGGACGACCAATCGTAGTTACCCGCGGCGATGACGGCGTGGCCCGCACCTTTCTCAACATCTGCCGCCATCGTGGCGCAAAGGTCACTCCCGACTGCTTCGGGCATGCCCGGCGGTTCACGTGCCCGTACCACTTCTGGGTGTACGACACCCAGGGTGCGCTGGTGGGCAACACCGCCCGCGAGGCGTTCGAGGGCATGGATGTCTCCGGTCTGGTCGAACTTCCAACGGCCGAACGCGCTGGCGCGGTGTTCGCCATTCTCACGCCAGATGTGCCGATGGACATTGACGCCTGGTTGGGCGACATGGCCAGCGCGCTCGAAATCCTCGACCTCGACAAGCTCGTTCGCCATCGCGACGGTCTCATGGCCGACAGTGGCAACTGGAAAGCCACTGCTGACGGCTATGTCGATGGCTACCACCTCGGCTACCTGCACCGAAACACCATCGGCACCAAATCAATCACTAACCGCAATACGTACGATCTCTACGGCCCGCACGTACGGCTCGGCTTCGCCAACAAACCAATGCTCACCATGCGGGACCTTCCCGATGACGAATGGCGGCTTCGGGAAGCGATGAGTTTGGTTCACTACATCTTCCCGAACATTTCCATTAGCGGCCTGCCTGGTTCGGGTCTCATGATGAGCCGCATCTATCCGGGCACGTCGCCGGAC
>JAYTKG010000461.1:0-4120 GCA_043730435.1 Acidimicrobiia bacterium
CAGCTGCAAGAAGTTGAAGGCGAGACCTACCGCGGCCAGGTCAAGGTGAAGGTCGGCCCCATCCTCGCTCAGTTCAAAGGTGAGGCGCACTTTGTCGAAAAGGATGACGTCAACCACAAGGCCGTGCTTCGCGGCAAGGGGCGTGATCTTGGCGGGAAGGGCAACGCCGACGCACTAATCACCGCCCAGCTCACCGAGGCGACGTCGTCATCCACCAAGGTGGTCGTCACCACCGATCTCAACATCACCGGCAAGGTGGCCCAGTTCGGCCGAGGTGCGCTTGCCGATGTGAGCAACAAACTGCTGGTTCAGTTCGTCGACAACCTCGAGACCACGGTGCTCAATCAGCCCGTAGCCGGAGCAACGGTCACCGCCGCTCCGCTCGCCGCTGTCGCCGATGCAGTTGTGGCCGACGCTCCGGAAGTAGCTGCCGATGCAACCACCATCGCTCCTTCCAGCGGTGACACGGCCGAGCCGACGGAGACCGAGCCGACCAAGCCCACCATTCGCAAGATCGAGTCGAAGGAAGTCGAGCCGCTCGACCTGCTCGATACTGCTGGCAGCGTCATGCTGAAGAAGTTCGCCCCCATCGGAGGCGTCGCTCTCCTGTTGCTCATCTGGCTGTTCCGTCGTCGCCGCAGTTGAGCATCTGCCCCACCGGATGGATGATCTGACCGCTGTCACGCAACTCCTTGGGCGCAGGCCGCAGGGCGCTTTTGAAGTCGTGGTCCGAGACGCGTCTGGCCTTCCGGTCGTTATCACCAATGCGCCGTTGATGGACGATGGCACCCCCATGCCTACGCGCTATTGGCTCATCGGCCACGCCGAGATCCGGGCCGTTGGTCGTCTTGAATCGACGGGTGGTGTTCGCCAGGCCGAAGCCGAGATCGAGCCGGTCGAAGTCGAACGCGCCCATGCGCTCTACGCGGCCGAGCGGGATGCACTCATCCCTCAGGATCACGTCGGGCCACGCCCCTACGGCGGGGTGGCCGGCACCCGTCAGGGCGTGAAGTGTCTTCATGCCCATTACGCCTGGTATCTCGCCGGCGGACCCGATCCGGTGGGCGCCTGGGTTGCTCGCCGGCTAGCCGAACAGCAATCGTCGGTATGACCGAACGCACGCTGTACATCCATGTGGCCGATCACACCACCCAGTTCGTCGTGGCGGGCGACGGCGCGCCCCGCATGTACACGATCCCCCTCGGCTGCGTACAGCTCACCCGAGATGAGCTCGGTAGTGATCCGCCTCGCGCCGAAGAGCTGTCAAACGCAATTGCCATGGTGCAGAACTACATGGATGACGTGTTGCGAGAACTGCCGGAGGTGACACAGTGCAGCCATGCCATCGGCCTGGGTCGAACCACCCGGATCGTGGCTGCGGTTGAACTGGGGGTGCCTGAGTCGGCATCCGAGATCGAAGGCTTTCGGCTGAGTCGAGAAGCGGCCGAGGACGTGTACCGCACCCTCGCCACCGAAACGCTCGACGACCGACGTCACAACCCGGGCCTTCCGATCGAGCACGCCTCCGTCATCGTCGGCGGCTGCTGCATCATGGTGGCGATCATGCGCCGGCTGTATCTTCACGAAATCGCCCTTGAACACGTAGACGGCCCCGTGGCCGACATGCTGAACGGCTCGTCGTGATCCGACTATACGGGCGACGCATCATGCTGCGGCCACTGGTGGCCTCGGACTTTGCCGACTGGAGCGAGGTACGGCGCCGCAACGCCGAGTGGCTTCGCATTTGGGAACCGCACACCCAACCCAGCCCCATCGACCCGGCCCGTGATCGAAGCCTGTTCAACAATCGATGCACCACTCGCGAACGCGAGCGTCAGCAGGGCATCGCCTACGGGCTTGGCATCTTCGTTGACGGGGCATTCTGCGGAGAGATCAACCTCAACAACGTCGTGCGGGGAGCGTTTCAGTCGGCCTACGTCGGCTACTGGATCGATGAGGCCCGAGCAGGGCGCAGCTACATGTCTGAAGCCGTCAGCGTGGTCACCAAATTCGCGTTTGACGACCTCCATCTGCATCGCCTCGAAATCGACATCATTCCCCGCAATACCAACAGCCGTCGCGTCATGGAGAAGCTCCGCTACCGCGAAGAAGGCGTCGCCGAACGCTTCCTTGAAATCAACGGCGTATGGGAAGACCACGTGCGCTACGGCATCACCGTCGAAGAATGGGAAGCCCGCAAAGCCGACCTCGCCACTGCGTGGTTATGAGGAGCGCAGCAAGCATTGTGCGCTCGCTACCCTTCATGCCTCGTTCGGTCGCTACCGCTCCGTCTCTCTCGGACTCGCTTCGCTCGGACAATGCTGCAAGCTGCCTGACTGAGCCTGTTCTTCTACTGCTTCCTCGAGGAGATTTTGGCTTGGAGGGCGGCTATGCGGTCGCGGAAGAATTGCTGCTGGGTGCTCCAGAGTTGCGGGGTGAGTTCACGCTCGACGGCTTCGTCGTGGGTGGCGACGCCGGCCATGTCTCTAAGAGTCACCTTGGTGACTTCGATCAGCTCGCGGGGCGCGGTTGCCGCCCTGGCCGCCATCTTTTGGGCGCCAGCGAGAAGCTCGCCGTCTTCGTAGCAACGGAAGGCGAGGCCGATACGAGCTGCTTCCTCACCGTTGAGAATCTCTCCGAACAACACCGCCGCGGCTGCCGCTTGCGGACCGACGATACGGCGCAGCATCCACGTATGGCCCCCACCAGGGTGTAGGCCGATCTGCATGAAGCGGGTGTCGAACTTGGCCGACTTGGCCGCTAACCGCACGTCGCACCCCAGCGCCATGTTCATGCCTGCGCCGACAGCAGCGCCATTGACGGCGGCGATCGTAGGCAGCGGGCTGTTCGCCACCCGTAGGAAGCCTTGGTAGATCACCTTCAGGCTGTCTCCGGTGGCCTCACTCAGATTGCCCAAGTTGGCACCAGCACAAAACGCAGGAGCCGTCCCGGTGACAACAAGCGCGCCGACATTCGGATCGGCTTCGGCCGTGTCGACGGCCGCCACGATTTCTTCCACCATTGGCTGCGTCAGCGTGTTGCGTTCAGCCGGGTTGTTGAGCGTGAGCGTCGCAACACCGTCGACGACCGAGTAGAGAACGAAAGCCATAGAGCCGAGGCTAGCGACCCGTTGCGCCTCCGTCGTCTTCCGGACCGACCACGGGTCGGCCTTCGACCTCGCCGATCACGGCTTCGGGAACGGCGCCAGCGAAGGCGACCTGCATGACCGACTGGAAGTAACGGTCGGAGGTTTGCACAGCCGGATAGAGGAGATTCTTCAGCAGTGGATGCGTGAGGGTGGCACCCTCGAAATCGAGGCTGGCCTTGTAACGCACTTCGCCGTCACGGAAATCCATTTCGAAGTTGCCGATGCGTAGGCCGTAGTTGGCCCGAGTGAGCAACTCGGCCACGGCCGGCCGACGGTCGTCGGGGACCGACTCGGAGAAGATCACATAGACGTAGATCTGCTCAAGTTCGACGTTGATATGAGCGACCACCCGGAACTCGGCGTGGGTGCCGACGTAGCGAGCCGAGAAGGCGGTGAGCCCCTCGACATCGTCGGGAAACCAGCCGTCTACCTGCAGAAACTGCTGGACGTTCTCATACGCCGCCCATCCGTTGTCGTGCTCAAGTTTGACGTCTTCACCGTCGTTCGGCCGTTCCATGTTCCCATTCTGGCCCGTCGATTGGCTTTTGCCACGCCGCCCACAACATCATGCGTTGAAGTTGACGGAACCGAGCGGCGCAAGGGTATCAAGCGCCACCACGACCAGGCCGCCGTAGGACACCAAAACCAGCTTGTTGTCGACGATCATCGAGCGGGTGAACGGCGTGGAAAAGTCGGGCCGGTAGCACTGGTCGGGATACTGCTTGCACTGATCGTCAATGGAGCGCTGCTGCTCTTCAGCTCCCGGCTGGAGCAGACCCTTGACCCGACCCTGCTCGGTCAGCGACGTGGGCGTCGCCTTGGCCACGATAGCGCCGGTCATTTGGTTGGGCTGACCGTAGCTCTGCACTGGCACCACGACCTGACCGGTCTTTTCCCACAGCAGGAACGCGTGCGGGTCGTACTGTGCCTCGGTGAAGCCCTGCCCGATCGGAAGGGTGGCCACCTGCGTGG
>JAYTKG010000462.1:0-13997 GCA_043730435.1 Acidimicrobiia bacterium
GTGTTCGCTTCGGAGTTGGAGCGACGCGGCGTGCCGGCACCACTCATCCACTTCGAAACGTTGACACCTACCGCGCATCACTCAATCACCACCGTCGGCGCACCGGTACGGGTGTGGCCGATAGGTAACCCGCCAAGGACCGACGCCGCTACCGATGCCGCCATCAACGCCGTCATCGACGACCTCACCAGGCCAACCTCGCCAGACGAGATGCATACCGGGCTCAGCGTGCCGTCGCCCCGCCCTCGTGGCGCAATGCGCGGCACCTTGGCCGAGGTGCTCGACCACTTTCACGCCGAGGGTTGGACCGACGGGTTGCCGATCGTTCCGCCGACCGAAGCGAACGTCGCCGAGATGCTGCACGGCACGACCCACGCAGCCGATGAGGTCGTGACCGAGTCGTTCCGGCCTGAGGGTCGTCGGGTCACGGTAGAGATGGTGGCCATCAACGCGGTGATGGCAGGGGCCAAGCCGTCGTACCTTCCGGTGATCTTGGCCAGCGCTTCGGTGTTCGGCGACATCCAGTTCGAATCAATGACGCGCTCGGTCAACTCGTTTGCGTTCGCCCAACTGGTGAGCGGACCAATCGCAACCGAGATCGGCATGACCGGCGGACTGAACGCCCTCGGCCCCGGCAACCAAGCCAACGCCACCATTGGACGGGTCCTCAACCTGCTGTTTCGGACCGTGGGCGGCGCTCGTAGCGGTGTGAACACCACGCCCACCCAGGGCAGCGCAGTGGCCTACGCGTTAGCGTTTGCCGAGAACGAGGCGGCCAGTCCGTGGGACCCTTTCCATGTGTCGCTCGGCTGCAGCGCCGACGAATCAGTGGTCTCGATCCTGCTCGGAGGCTGGGCCCACAACGGCAACTTCTACTACGGCACCCTCGACGATGTGGTCACCACTCTCAACAGTTTCGAGATGCCCCAAACCGGCGCCTTCGTCCTTGTTTCCGAAAAGCGAGCTCATCTCTTGGCCGACGCTGGCGAGACCAAAGAGTCGATCCAGAGCTACCTCCACGGGCAGGCCACGATGCAACTGAAGGACTTCCGCGCCAGCGGATTCTTCCCCATGTGCCGCCAGCAAATCGAAGGCAGCGGACCGTCCACCGCCAAGGTTTGGCCGAAGGACTACCTCACCCGTCCTGACGCGGACATCGTGCCTGCCTACCCGCCCGAAAGCATCAAAGTAGTCGTAGTCGGCAGCGATGTCTCATCCACCATGCAAGCGTGGAAACTGCAGCTTCATCGCACCGTGTCAATCGACTCGTGGCGTTAAGGTAACGCCGGTCACTCACCTACAGACGGAGCAATCATGGCGCGCAGGTCGATCGATATTGCAGGCCTTTCTCACGAGAACCCCATTCCGGTTGCCAGCCGCATCGGACCGCTGCTTGTCACCAGCGTCATCAGCCCATTCAACCCCGGTACCCGCGACATGCCCGACTCGCTCGAAGACAAAGTGGCCAACCTGTTCACCCACATGGGAGCCATCCTTGATGCCGCTGGTGGCACGTGGGACGACATTGCCAACGTCGAATTCTTCGTGAAAGACATTGCCTTCCGAAGCGCGCTGAACGCCCCTTGGGAAGAGAAGTTTCCCGACCCCGTTTCGCGGCCCGCCCGCCATACGCAGGTGTCGGGTGGCTCTATCTCCTGTGTTTTCACCGCGTACATCGAGTCGTGATTTCGCCATGGGTGTTCGAGTTCTTCCACGAACTCACCGACCCCGAACCATCAACCGACCGTCACGCTATCCGTGCTCATTTCGAGTGGTATCTCGACCTTTGGACGAGAATGGAACGGCGCGGTTTCGAAGGCATCTTCTTCAGTGAACATCACTTCGGCGCTGCGTACAGCCCATCGCCGAACCTGGCCATAGCGGCGATGGCCGGGCGGACGAGCACGTTGCGGCTCGGCTCACTGGGGGCAGTCAGTACGCACACCACTCCGTGGCGCGTGGCTGAAGAGTTCGCCATGCTCGACCACCTCACCGGTGGCCGCTTGGAGATGGGCGTCGTGGCTGGAATCCCACCCGAGCAGATCGCCATTGGCCAGTCCCCCGCCGATGCCCACGTCCGCCACGAAGAAGTGTGCGACGTGCTCGAACAATCACTGCGCGGCCCAGTAGTGACTCACCACGGCACCAACTGGAATATCGACAACCTGCGGCTCACACCTTCGTACTTCCAAGAATCCCCGTCGGTGTGGGCCGCCGTGCGTTCGGCCGAATCTTCCGAGCGGGCGGCACGACGAGGATGGAAGGCTGTCGCCGGGTTCGCATCCACACGAGAGATCGCCAGGTTCTTCGATCGCTATCGCGCTGCGGCCGAAAACGCCGAACATTCCACCGATCCATCGCAGTTAGGTATTCGCCGCCTGGTCACGTTTGTGGATGATCCGAAAGATCAGGCCGCAGGGGTGCAGGCGGGCAAACAGCATCTCCTCGACAAGCTCAATCAGAGCGTCGGGCCATTGCCGCCGTTCGCCGCAGTGCTCGACAAACCATCGGACCCTATGGACGGCCCGCTGAGTAATGACGAGTTCATCTCCGGCACGCCCGGGCAGGTCGCCGAGCAGCTCATTCATCAGTGCCGAGCGGTCGGTGCCGCCAACGCGGTTGTGATGTTCGGCGTGACCGATCACGACGGCATCGAGCGACATCATCAACTGTTCAGCGAGCACATCATCCCCGCGCTCCGAAAGGCGTAGAACCATGAAGGTCGTTGCCACCCCTACCCATCTGCTCCACGACATCGCCACGAGCGTTGAGTGGGGTATTGCCCAGGGCCACTGGGAAGCTCCGGTGCGGGCCGAAGTGATCGAGTCTGCACTGCGCCGCCACCCCGACGCGTTCACGTTCAGCGAACCGATCGATCACGGGCGCGCTGTGATCGATGCGGTACACGATCCGCGCATGGTCGATTTTTTGGCGAGTGCATGGCACGACTTTCAGCAGGTGCGCGAGCAGCGCGAGGTCTTCCCCGACACGTTCCTGCACCCGGCATTGCGGGAGGACATGACCCCGGCGCCGACACCTACCAACGTGGTCGGTGCGCTTGGCTACTGGTGCTTCGAGATGATGACCCCGCTGGTGGAAGGCACCTACGCCGCCGCTCGCGCTGCGGTCGACGTGGCCTTGACTGCAACCGACCTGGTGCTCGGCGGCGAGAGGTCGGCGTTTGGACTGTGCCGTCCACCCGGCCATCACGCGCCCCGTGCCGCGTACGGCGGCTACTGCTACTTCAACAACGCAGCCATCGCGGCGCAGGCCGTCGTGGCGCAGACGGGCAGTCGAGTGACCGTGCTCGATGTCGACTATCACCATGGCAACGGCACGCAGCAGATCTTCTACGGCCGAGATGACGTGCAGTACGTGTCACTGCACGGTGATCCATCGCGTGCGTACCCGTATTTGATCGGGTACGCAGACGAGACGGGTACTGGTAAAGGGCTCGGCCACACGCTGAACCTCCCGCTGGCTCGCCACACCTCCGACGAGGCCTTCATCGCAGCTCTTCGCCAAGCCGTGGACGCCATCGACGCGTTCGACCCCGGCGTGATCGTCGTGTCCCTCGGCGTCGACACTCACGAGCGCGATCCAATAGGAGACTTCAAGGTGACGACCGAGGCCTATGAGATACACGGCGCCATGATCGCCGCCCTTGGTCGACCTACCGTCGTGTTGCAGGAGGGCGGTTACCACGTGCCTTCCCTCGGCGAAAACGTGCGCCGCTGGCTCACGGGCATCGCCTCGACCTAACTCTGGCAACATTTTTCACAGACTTGTTGACAACCGCCGTAATTGTTCGCAGAGTCGTGTTATGGACATCACGTTGCAATCGTCGGCAACATCACCTGGTGAGCCGCTGCGGCTGCGTGTGCCCGCACCTGCTTCACGACCGGGCGACGCCCCGAAGTTCACCGATCTGCAGCTCAGCCGCGCCGGCGAGATGCGTCGCCCGCCCGTCGATGCTCGTGAGGACGACATGCTCGATCTCGCCTACGGACTGGTACGGGTCCTCGACATCGACGGCAACGCTGTTGGCCCCTGGAGCGGAAGCCTGAGCGTCGAACAACTCAAACTCGGGCTTCGAGACATGATGACCGTGCGATCGTTTGATCAACGAATGCAGCGCGCTCACCGACAAGGCAAGACATCGTTCTACATGCAAGCGCTTGGCGAGGAAGCCATTGCGTGCGCGCACCAGCGGGCGCTGTCAAAGGGCGATATGAACTTCCCCACGTACCGTCAGCAAGGGCTGCTCATCTCCAGTGGCTATCCGCTGGTGGAGATGATGAACCAGATCTACTCCAACAGCCACGACCCCATGAAGGGCCGACAACTTCCGGTGATGTATTCGTCGAAGGAGCACGGCTTCTTCACCATCTCGGGAAACCTCGGTACGCAAACGATCCAAGCAGTGGGCTGGGCGATGGCCTCGGCGTTGGCGGGCGACACCAAGATCGCGTCGTCGTGGATTGGCGATGGCGCAACGGCCGAATCCGACTTTCACGCTGCGTTGGTTTTTGCGTCCACCTATCAGGCGCCGGTGGTATTGAACATCGTGAACAACCAGTGGGCCATCTCCACGTTCCAGGGTTTCGCTCGCGGCGGTTCGGCCACGTTTGCCGCACGTGGACACGGCTTCGGCATCCCTGCGCTACGGGTCGACGGCAATGACTACTTGGCTGTCTACGCCGCTTCGGCGTGGGCTATCGAACGAGCACGCCGCAACCTTGGCCCCACGCTTATCGAGTGGGTTACCTATCGCGCCGGGGCCCATTCCACGTCCGATGACCCGGCCGTCTACCGGCCGAAGGACGAACCGAGTCAATGGCCCATGGGCGACCCGATCGAACGGCTGAAGAAGCATCTCATCCACATCGAGGCGTGGACCGAACAGGATCACGATGAGCTGGTTGCCGATGTCGATGCCACCGTGGGCCGTGCATCGCAGGAGGCCGAATCGTTCGGCACGTTGCACAGCGAATCAGTATCAAGCCCCAGCACCATGTTCGATGATGTGTACGCAACGATGCCGCAGCACCTCATCCGCCAGCGCCATCAGGCTGGGCTTTGACATGGCGTCGATGACGATGATCGAAGCGATCCGCGACGCTCACGCAGTGGCGATGGAACGCGACGAGCGGGTCATCGTCTTCGGTCAAGACGTTGGCTTCTTCGGTGGCGTCTTTCGTTGCACCCAGGGTCTGCAGGAACGTTTCGGTGATCATCGCTGCTTTGACGCACCCATCAACGAAAGCGGCATCGTTGGCGCCGCCATCGGCATGGGCGCCTACGGGCTAAGACCATGCGTCGAGATCCAGTTCGCCGACTACGTATATCCAGCCTACGACCAGATCGTGTCCGAGGCCGCCCGCATTCGCTACCGATCCGCCGGGGACTTCACCGCTCCCATCGTCATTCGTATGCCAACCGGCGGCGGCATCTTCGGCGGCCAAACCCACTCACAGAGTCCCGAAGCGTTGTTCACCCATGTGTCGGGTTTGAAGACGGTCATTCCGTCGAATCCGTATGATGCGAAAGGGTTGCTGATTGCCGCAATCGAGGATGACGACCCGGTCATCTTCCTTGAACCGAAACGGCTCTACAACGGTCCCTTCGATGGACACCATGATCGACCGATCGTGCCGTGGTCGGGCCATGAACTCAGCGACGTTCCCGACGGTCACTACACCGTGCCGCTCGGCAAAGCCCGCGTGCACCGACCCGGCAACGACCTCACGGTGCTCACCTACGGCACCATGGTTCACGTTGCAACGACTGCGGCCAACGAAACCGGCATTGATGCTGAGATCATCGACCTGCGTACGTTGGTGCCTCTCGACCTTGAAACCATCTCGGCGTCCGTTGCGAAAACGGGTCGGTGTGTGGTGGCCCACGAAGCAACGCTGACATCCGGTTTTGGTGCAGAGCTGTGCGCCATCCTGCAGGAGACGCTTCTGTACGCGCTTGAAGCGCCAATCGCTCGCGTGGCCGGTTGGGACACGCCGTACCCGCACGCCCACGAGTGGCGCTACTTCCCCGGACCGGCTCGCCTCGGGGCGGCCATGATCGCCACAATGGAAGCTTGACATGACCCTTCGTATCGTAAAACTGCCCGACGTTGGCGAGGGTGTGGCCGAGGCCGAGTTAGTGGAATGGCACGTCTCGGTTGGCGACACGGTCACCACCGAAACGGTGCTGGCCGACGTGATGACCGACAAAGCGACCGTCGAAATCTCCGCCCCCGTCGCCGGCGTCATCACATTCCTTGCCGGCGCACCCGGTGACATCCTGGCCATCGGCTCCGACTTTGCCGCCATCGAAATGGACAGTCAATCGGTGCCCGTCGAGCTCACTGAAGTCGTGCCACCAGTCGATGTCGTTGCAGCCCCTGCAGAACCCAAGACCGAGCCTCTTCCTGCTCCGATGGCTCCTGCGCCGACGGTTCCCGCACCGCCGACCGTCGCCGCCACGACCCGATCGCTTGCCGCGCCTGCGGTTCGTCTGCGGGCGAAGGACCTTGGCATCGACCTCGCCACGGTTCACGGCTCGGGACCAGACGGGCGCGTCACCCATGCCGACCTTGACCGGTCAGGCCGTCACCGCACCACGTCGGACGCCACCCACACCACCCAGCTCATCGGCATGCGACGAAAGATCGCGGAGCGCCTCACGGTGGCCGCAGCTATCCCCAGCATCACCTATCTGGAAGAGATCGATCTCACGTCACTGGAGGAACTGCGCAGGACCCTCAACCAAAGCAAAACACCCAAGCTCACGGTGCTGCCCTTTCTGGTACGCGCCATCGTGGAAGCCGTTGTCGACCAGCCGCAGATCAACGCCACGTTCAACGACGCAGACGGGCAGCTCACCACTTATGAAGCCGCCCACGTCGGCATTGCAACCCAGACACCGAACGGGCTCGTCGTACCGGTGATACATCACGCCGGGTCCCTCGACCTGTGGGGCTGCGCCACGGAAATCGCACGTATCAGCGAGGCCGCTCGCGCTGGCACTGCTTCCCGTCAAGAGCTGACCGGTTCCACCATCACCATCACCTCACTCGGTGCGCTCGGCGGCCTGGCCACAACTCCCATTATCAATCATCCCGAGGTCGCCATTGTCGGGGTCAACAAGATGCAGGTTCGGCCCCTGTGGGACGGCGAGCGATTCGCGCCGCGCACGATGATGAATCTGTCATCGAGTTTTGATCACCGCATCGTTGACGGCTGGGACGCGGCCACCTTCATCCAGCGCATCAAGACCCTTCTCGAAACCCCCGCTCTGTTGTTCATCGAGACCGGTCACTGACGCCTGGTGCTACGAGCGATGCTCGGTCCATGACGTGCCGTCCCAGTAGCGCTGACCGCCTGGTCGTTCAGTGCCCGGGTACCAACCGGGAGCGGCGTCGCTCGGCACCGATGGTGCAGCCTGGTAGGTGGGGTAGGTCGAGTCCGGCGGTAGATAGGTCGGCGCTGCCGTGGGATAGCCCCCCATCGGCGGGTAGCCCGATGCAGCGCCCGCATATGCCCCAGCCAGTGCTGCTTTGTTCTTTGCTCGTCGACGAAGCGCCACGATCAACCAGATCAGGCCGCCGACGAATGCTAAGCCGCCGATCCCGACGCCAAAGAGCCAACCAAGATGCTTGCCGACTGAGTCCCCGAGACTGGCGCCGACCAAGGCAGTGCCATTGCCAGCCGACACGTTGACTTGGTACTCACCCGGCGCTACGACCGTGAATTCCACCGCGCCGGTGAAGGTCGATTGATTCCGGCTCACCGTCTCGTTCGAGTTCATTTCCCGCGTTGTGATCCTGGCTCCGTTGAGGCCTGTGACCTGCACGTCTTCTGGTCCGATGGTGACCGTGTTGTTTCGCGAGATACTGACATTGCCAGATGACGAACTATTGCCCGTGCGCTCGAACACGACGTAGACGCCCTTATCGAGCGTGCGAGTAGTGGACCCAGGTATGTCGAAGGTCGGGGCCGTGATCGTACTGATCGCCCCCGCCAGCAGACCTACGATGCTCGCCACGGCGACCACCGGCCCGAGCACCATCATAAGAATGGGCGACCAGATACGGGGACGTTGGTCAGACATAGCGAGAGCCTATGGGAACGAAGGCCTCACGAGCTGTGACGACCGTATCAGCCGGCGAACCCCGCATGTCGGGGTCGGTGCTGGCAGGCTAGAGCCGTGACACAACGAGACCTGCTGATCATCGGCGGAGGACCAGCCGGATCGGCAGCAGCCATACGAGCGGCGCGCGCTGGTCTAAAGGTAACCGTCTTCGAAAAGGGCCCACACGGCCGAGACAAGGTGTGCGGCGATGGGCTCACGCCTCGCGCTGTTGCAGCGTTACAGGCGTTAGATATTGACATCAGTTCGGCCCACCGCATCGACGGGCTCCGCATGATCGCAGGATCCAAAAGCCGTGAGCTGTTGTGGCCCACCACCGATCGCTTTCCCAACTACGGCGCGGTGTGGCCGCGCCGTACCTTCGACACGTATCTCATCAATCTGGCCATGGCCTACGGCGCCGAGGTGCGGTTCGACACCGAGGCCCTTCCGGTGATGGACGGTCAGCGGGTGACGGGTGTGATCGCCGGTGGCGAAACCTTGACGGCTCCGCTCACCATTTTGGCGGCAGGAGCGCAGGGTGCGGCGGGCAAGATGCTTGGCTGCGTCCGTGATCCCAACGAGACATTCGGTCTGGCCATTCGCGCCTACGTGCCGTCACCCCGGCACACCGACCGGCACCTTGAAGCGTGCCTGTCGTTGCAGGACGAACACGGTGTTGCGGTGCCAGGGTACGGCTGGATGTTCCCGGCCGGAGACGGCACCGTCAACATCGGGTGCGGCGCGCTGAGCACCATGAAGGGCTTCAAGAAGCTCAACCTCAACACACTGCTCGATCAGTACGCGGCGCTGGTGAAGGACTCTTGGTCAATCGGTGATTACATCGAAAAGCCGCGTGCCTGGCGCTTGCCGATGAGCTGCATGAAGCGCCACGGCCCAGGTTGGGTGGCCGTAGGCGACGCTGCTGGTTTCGTGAACCCGATGAATGGTGAGGGCATCGACTACGGACTCGAAAGCGGCACGCTGGCGGTCGACCAGTTCGTGGCCGACCCGACCCATGCCGCCCAGAATTACGACCGTCTGGTAGGCGAACGCTTCGACAGTTTCCTGCGCACCGGCCGCCGGTTCAGCTTCATCATCGGCCACCCGCTCTTACTCAAGCCCGGACTGCGTATTGCGGTTGGCACCCAGGCTGCGGCCGATATCACGCTGAAAGTCATGGGCAATCTGGTCGACGGCCAAACCCCCGGCGCCGCCGGCCGTGTGATGCGAATCGCCGACAGGACCTTGCAGCTGGCCGACCCGCTTTTGCGTCGCACTCGCGCCGCCGCGTAACTCGTTCCATCACGGAACAGAAGCAGGGAAAACCCTGCCGCTGAGCAGCGCTAACGTGCAACTACCTACTCAGGAGGTAGCGGTGAGTTCCATAAGCGCGGTGCTCGGTGTTGTCGTCGGAGTTGCGTCACTCTTTCTATTGCTCAGTCTTATTGCGTCGGCGGCAGCCGAGGTCATTTCAACGGTCTTTCGGCTGCGCGCCACCATGCTCGAACGGACCGTGCGCGCCCTACTCACCGGCATGTGGACGAAGGCACCCGACCCCGCCAACGCGCACGAAGCGGCCACGGCGAATCTGCTGAGCGACCCGCGATGCCGAACCGGTTTTCCGGGCATGAAACAGAAGCGTCCGCAGCCCGCATACCTCGCGACTCCCACGTTCGTTGACCTGATGTTCGCCCACTTCATAGAACCGGGAAAGCCCGACGGAGACCGTACCGCCGAGAAGCTTGCCGGACTGCCCGATGGCGGTGCAGGCGAGGTGCTGCGTCGGCTGTGGGAAGACGCTGATCACAATGTGGAGGTCTTCCGAGAAAAGGTCGGCCACTGGTACGACGACGCCATGAGTCGCCTTTCAGCCTGGTACAAGCGGCGGCTTCGGCTCATCCTGTTCGGCCTGGGTGCACTGCTTGCCCTCGGTTTAAACATCAGCCTGCTGGCGGTCGGCAAGACGCTCTGGGTCGACCCCGTTACCCGTGAAGCTGTCATGGCCCAGGCCCGCGCCGCGCAGCCTGCGGCCGGCACCGGATCAACCGGTCAGGCCGCATCCGAACTGCTAAGCACCTATCGCGATCTCACCGACAAGCGTCTTCCTCTCGGATGGCGCACCGGCGCCATGCCGCGCACGCCCTGGGGCTGGATCGCCGCCATCGTCGGCTGGTTGATCGTGGCGCTCGGCGTATCAATGGGGGCGCCGTTTTGGTTCGACGTGTTGATGAAGTTCTCGAACCTGCGACTCTCGCCCGATCCGCCTGGCACCAAACGGCGTCGGGACGGACCCGACCCAACTGGCCCGACCGAGTCGACGACCGTTGTCGTTCATCAGACCCCGACGCCTCCAGCACAACCGACTGGCATGCGGCCGGCACCGGTCAACACCGCTGCGACTTCCGTGCGAACCGGTTTCGATCCGTTGGTGCATGGCTTTCATTTCGACAACGACTTTCAGAATCGGTACGAGATCCCGTTTACGGTCGGCAAGAGCATCACCACCTTTGGGCGATGTGGCGGCATGGCGTACAGCTCGCTCGATCTCTTCAACGCGAAGCGCCCCGTACCCGACCTCGTCGAACCGCCAGCGGACGCCTCGCCGCTTGCCCGCTATCTCATGCGTCGCCTGATCGATAGTTGGATCAATCCGAGTGCGACCCGATTCGCCACTTGGTCGATCCGTGACGACAACACGATTCACGCGCTCACCGGTCATGAGATCGACGTGCTCACGGCAACGCTCGACCGCGGCGAACCCGTGCCGCTTGGCATGATCGCAGCATCGTCGTTATCGGGTGTCAGTCACAACCATCAGATCTTGGCCACGGGATACGACCGCCACGCCGACGGCTCGATTGATATTCATGTCTACGACAACAACCATCACGACGAGGACGGTGTGCTGACCTGGCGACCCGATCAACTCGGTGTGGCCGCCGCCAATCACAACGGCTGGCGGGGCTTCTTCGTCCACAGCTACCACGCGCAGGAGCCACCCGACCTGGGCTGAACGTCAGGCTAGGGCTACCTCGTCTTCGCCCCTCTCCGCCGTGCCTCACATAATACATGCTTTATTTATACAAAGTTAGACTAGTATTATGTGAATGAGACGCCCGGCTGACATCTTCGATCGAACGCGAGAATGGACGGACCTTATTGACTTCGCACACCTACCGGGTCCCGGTATTCGGCTGGGTCTCGTTCGCGGTAGGCGTCGTCAGGGTAAATCGTTTTTGCTCAGACGGCTCGCTCAGGTAACGGGTGGCTTCTACTACCAGGCGGTTGAGGAGGAACGATCTCAAGCGCTCGCAGGATTCGGGGCAGCCCTTGGCGCTTATCTTGGCGTTCCTGGCGGTCGCTTAGCGCTTCATACCTGGGATGACGCGCTTGGGGCCATAGCCACGCTTCCGACCCTGACTGGTCCGGCCCTGGTCGTGCTCGACGAGTTTCCGTACCTGCTCAACCATTCGCCCGAACTTGCATCCCTTCTCCAGCGAGCGGTCGACGGCTCGCGCGACGATGGCCCACCGATCCGGCTGGTGTTGTGTGGGTCAGCGCTCTCCGTCATGGCATCGCTGCTGACGGGAGCCCAGGCCCTAAGAGGTCGAGCGTTGATGGACCTTGTCATTCGGCCCTTCGACTATCGAACAGCGGCCGAATATTGGGCCATCGATGACGCCCAAACGGCCTTCACTGTCGATGCGATACTGGGCGGAACACCGGGCTACCGCGATCTTCTCGTTGCCCGCCCTCCGCAACGCATAGAGGATATCGCTGATTGGCTGTCGGCTGGGCCGCTCAACCCGTCCAGCACGCTGTTTCGCGAAGACGAGTACCTTCTGACGGAGGAGCGTTCGTTGTCGGACCGGGCGCTGTATCACTCGGTTGTCACCGCTGTAGCCGACGGCAAGACCAGTCAGGGTGCCATTGCCGCCGCCCTCGGCCGGGAGCAGCGTTCCGTACAGCACCCGTTGAAGGCGTTGGAGGACGCCGGCTTTGTCACCCGGACCGATGATGCGCTCCGTGATCGTCGACCGATCTACAGCCTGTCGGATCCAATCGTTCGGTTCCACCATGTCATCACCCGTCGTGATTTGGCCCGGTTCGAAGACCGTCGAACATCGGAGGCGTGGAAAGACGCTCAGGCCAGCTTTCGGACGCACGTCCTTGGCCCCCACTTTGAGGAGATATCACGTCGATTTGTACGGGATCACGCCAGCGAATCGACCATCGGTGGCACTGCTGCGACCGTCGGCCCAGCAGTCGTCAACGACGCCAGCGAGAAGGCACAGCATCAGCTCGATGTTGTTGTTCGCGGGCGAAACAACAGTGGGGACTCGCCAGTGCTTGCGCTCGGGGAAGCCAAGCACACGACGACGAAACGGACGAGAGCTGACCTCGACCGACTCGACCGCATCCGGACGTTGGTCGCGCACAACGAACCGTCCGCCAACGGCGCCCGACTGATGCTGTTCTCCGCTGCGGGCTTTGAGAGCAATCTCACCCGCGAGGCCGGTGCGCGAGATGACGTGGAGCTCATCGACATCCAGCGCATGTACCGGGGTCATTAGTGCTGCCTTTCGATCCGTGAAACACGGGTGGCACGGTTGGCTGAACGTCAGCGGATTTCGGTACCCATCTGCCGTTCCACCCAGCGGGCGATCTCGCTAATGCTCTCGCCGCGATCCGGCTGCGCGACTGCGGCTCGGTAGAGCTCTTCACCCAGGCCGGAAAGCATCATTGGCACCTGCTGCTCCTTGGCGAGGGCGGTGGCGATGCCGATGTCTTTCAACATGAGTTCGAGTCGAAACGGGTCATCAAAGGAGCGGCTCAGAATACGCTGCTCGATGTGGTTGCGAGTGATCCACGACATGCCCGTTGACTCGTTGAGCACGTTGTTCATCGCCGTGCCATCGAGCCCGCAGCGCATCCCTAACGCCAGACCTTCAGCCGTCGCCAGAAAAGTCATAGCGGTGATGGTGTTGTTGATGCACTTCATCACGTGACCCGAGCTGAGCGGCCCGACATGGAAGTGCACTCGACCGAGAATCGACAGGATTGGCGCAATTCGGGCGACCGATTCAGGCGAGCCGCCGACCATGAACACCAGGTCAGCCTCCTGCGCAACCCCACTGGGCGCCTGACACGGCTGCGTCCACCACGTCGACACCGATAGCTGCCAACTCGCTCGCGGTTTGCCGAGTGAGCCACGGTTGGGACGAGGACGTATCCAGCAACAACGACCCGGCCCGAAACCCTTCCGCCAGGCCATCTGCGCCAAAGGTCACGTCCCGCACCGCGTTGCCGTCGGGCAGCATCGTGATGACTACGTTGGCGTTGGTGGCGACCTCAGCCGCAGTTCTTGCGACCACAACGTTGTCGAGGGAACCCTTGACCCGTTGCGCCGCTGCAGCGTCGATGTCGTACACCGCCAACTCGTACCCCGCTGCCGCCAGATGGCCAGCCATTGGCTCTCCCATGATGCCGAGGCCGACGAATCCCAAACGTTCCTGTGATGACATCGGGCCAGAATAGGCTGCTGCCGACCGTGACCTTCTCGCTTCGAATCCGGGCGCTATCGTGCCCGACGTGCGATCACGAGCCCCCCGATGGCTGCTGGCTGCGGCGACGTTGGTCGCGCTCTTTTGCGTCCTCTCCGCCGTGCTCTTCATCTTTCCCGCTGAGGGCTCAGCGAAGCGTGCCGACGCTGTGGTTGTGCTCGATGACGGGACTGGCGTTCGCCGGGCCAAGGCCGTTGAGGCGGTGAAGGCAGGAGTCGCGCCGAACCTGGTTGTGTCTCACCATGCCGACCGTCCGCAGGACTGCCCGGCCGACATCGCCAACGTCACCATCGTGTGCTTTAC
>JAYTKG010000463.1:0-4452 GCA_043730435.1 Acidimicrobiia bacterium
GTCAAGGAGCAGGGCTCGAACAATACCGGAACCAAGCAGGCCGAAATGATCAACCAGGCCGTCACTGACAAGGTTGCGGGTATCGCCGTTTCGCTCGCCGACAAGGCCGCCGTGAAGGACGCCGTTGCCGCTGCCGTGAAGGCCGGTATCCCGATTGTCACCACCAACTCGGGCTCCGATTCCTACAAGGAGTTCGGTGCGTTCACCCATATTGGCCAGGATGAGTTCCAGGCTGGCGCTGGCGCCGGCGAGAAGTTCCAGGCCGCTGGTGTGAAGTCGGTGCTTTGTGCCAAGCAGGAGCAGACCAACTCTGGTCTCGACGCTCGTTGCGCCGGCATGAAGTCCACCTTCAAGGGCAAGTACACCGAAGTCACCACCTCGGGTGACAAGTCCGGCAAGCAGCAGGGTGACCTCAAGGCCAAGCTTGGCGCTGAGGCTGACGTTGACGCCGTGTTCGGCACCGGCCCGGTCGTCGCTCACGACGCCGCCGCCGCTGCCAAGGAACTGGGACGCAAGGTCATGGTTGGCGGCGTTGACCTGTCGACCGACATCCTCAAGGACATTGCCTCAGGCGACGTTGCGTTCACCATCGACCAGCAGCAGTACCTCCAGGGCTACGTTTCGGTCCTGGCCCTGTACCTGAAGGTCACGAACCAGAACACCCTCGGTGGCGGTCTCCCGATCGCAACCGGCCCCGGCTTCGTCACCAAGGACAACGCTGACGCTGTTTCCAAGCTCGTTGCCGCTGGCACCCGCTGATCCGTTGATTCAACCTCTCGGCCGATAGCGGTCTGAGAGAACCAGTTGTTCCCGTTGGCCGGGGTGCTTGCCACCCCGGCCAACGGTCTTTCATACAGCGCAGCACCAGAGGGATCAGGGGACCCCAATGAGTTTGACTGAGGTGGCCGCAACGACGGTACCCAAAGCGTCAGCCGCAGCAGGCGACGAACGTATTGCCCACCGCGGCCCAATGCGCCGCTGGTTGATTTCGCCAGAGATTGGCGCCCTCATCGGCGCCGTCGTGGTTTGGGCCTTCTTGTGGGGGAATGGCCAGACGTTCGGCACTGCGGGCACCACACTGAACTGGCTTGACGTTGCTGCCCCGTACGGCGTGATGGCAACCGCCATTGCGCTCCTCATGATTGGCGGGGAGTTCGATCTTTCGTCCGGCATCATGACGGGTGGTTCGGCCATGATGATCGGACTGATCTCGCGCTTCTTTATGGGGCAGGGCGTGCATATCGGTTGGGCGATTTTGGCGGCCTTCGCTGGCGCCGGAGCCATTGGCTGGTTCAACGGCTACATGGTCAACAAGACCGGGCTGCCCAGCTTCATCATCACCCTTGCCTCATTCTTCGTCGCCAGAGGCCTCATGCTGGTGCTCTCGAAGCGACTCGCCCAGAAGGTGTACGTCGATCAGATCCGAGACGCGCGCGGCGCGGCGGGGTTCCGCCAGTGGGTAGCCCACGAGTGGCTGGCGAAAGAGTTCCCGGCTCGCGACAAGATCTTCCTCGTCGGCGTGATCCTCGGCGCAGCGATCTTCATCTATGGACTCTGCGAGCAGTCCTTCATCCGACGTTCCTCGCTCAACATCGCCGGCCTCGGGCTTGGTGCCGTTGGTATCGCGGTGGCGGTGTTCGGTTTCCTCAGCCTGCATGGGACCGACGGCGTGTCAAAGAACGTCATGTTCGGTGCGCTGGCTGCCGTCGGCACCATTCTCACCATCGTCGGCACTGGCGTCGGTCGTTGGAAGTCTCGGGAGCGAGCGGCGGCCGAGCCAACGGGCGCTCTCTCGAAGCAAATCCTTCTGCGAGCAAGCCTCGGCGTACTCGGCGTCATCCTGGCCTGCATCATCCATTTCCCCTTTGACCGTGGCGAACGACGAGCCGTCCTCAGTTGGGTTTCCCCGTCCATCCGGCCGATCATTGCCGTGCTGGCTGGAGTGATTGGGCTCGGCCTAACCGCTCGCTCCATGCTGCCCAGCCTTCGTGAACGGGTTCGGGCCGCCAGCGTGCTTAAGCTCATATTTTTCGGGCTCTACGGCGCGCTCGTGCTTGTCGCCCTGACCGTGGCGGCGTTGCAGCTCACCACGGTGCAGGCGCTTCGGGCAATGGGCATGCTGCTCCTCGGCACCGGCGGCGTCGCCCTTCTTCTCCTGGCCAGAGCTCAAGCCGCGAAAGCACACAACCGGTCACTGCAGCTTGTGCTCGGCGCACTTGCATCCGCCGCCCTGCTGCTTATCGGCCTAGTCACCCGAGTCGACTCCAGCGCCAGCCGATTCCGCACGCAGTTGACCGCAGCCATGGTGGTCGCCGCCACCCTGCTCCTGGCGAACTCGCTGCTTGAATTCCTGATCGAAAAGCGTGCTTACGGCCACTCGGCCGCCGACCGAGTTGGCCGACGCTTGCAGATTTTGGGCGCTTCGCTTGCCATACTCGGCGTCGTCATTCGGCTCGTCTACACCAACTTCACCGACGCCCATGCGGCCGAACTGCGCGCAGCCGGAAAGCCTGTTCCGACGAACGTGTTACGAGAAACAGTCATGTGGTGGCTTATCGTCGCCGTTGTTGGTGCGTATGTTTTGGGCAAGACCAAATGGGGTAACTGGATCTTCGCCGTCGGCGGCAACAAGGACGCATCTCGCGCCATTGGTGTACCCGCCAACCGCGTGAAGATCGGGTTGTTCGTTGTGGTTGGTCTCTGTGCCGCGCTGTCCGGCACACTCGTTGCGCTGCGCTACGGCACGGTGCAAGCCGACCAGGGTGCCGGTCTTGAGTTTGAATTCATCATCGCCGCCGTGGTCGGCGGATGTCTGATGACCGGTGGTTACGGCTCGGTCATCGGCGCCAGCCTTGGCGCCGCAATACTCGCCATGTCCACCACCGGATTCCAGACGGTAAAGGGCTGGAACAGTGACGCTCGCTACGCGTTCTTGGGCGGCGTCTTACTTGTCGCTGTCCTCGTCAACACATACATTCGCAAGAAGGCCCAGGAGGCACGCTGATGTCGTCGCTGCTCGAACTCGTAGGCATTTCGAAGTACTTCGGCAACGTCACGGCCCTTCAGGGTGTTTCCACCCACGTCGAAGCCGGCAACGTCACGTGTGTGCTGGGAGACAACGGTGCCGGTAAGTCCACGTTCATCAAAATTCTCGCTGGCTTACACAAGCCCTCCGAGGGCGAATACCTCATCGACGGCGTGCCGGTTGAGTTTGAGTCACCCCGTGAGGCCCGCGACCGCGGCATCGCAACGGTGTATCAGGACCTGGCCATGGCCCCGCTTATGTCGGTGTGGCGCAACTTCTTCCTGGGTGCTGAACCCATGCACGCCGGCATCCTTTTACGGTCGGCGTTCATGCGCAAAACCGCGAAGGAAGAGATGGCAAAGATGGGTATCGATGTGCGTGACATCGATCAGCCGGTCGGCACCCTATCGGGTGGCGAACGGCAGTCGGTCGCCATCGCGCGAGCCGTGTACTTCGGGGCCCGCGTCCTCATCCTCGACGAGCCAACCTCCGCGCTCGGCGTGCGCCAGTCGGGCGTGGTGCTGAAGTACGTACGCGCTGCGGCTGACCGTGGTTTAGGCGTGATCTTCATCACTCACAACCCACATCACGCATACCCGGTCGGTGACCGCTTCCTGGTGCTCAACCGCGGTCACTCCCTTGGTGACTTCGCGAAGAGCGAGATCTCCCGCGAGGACCTCACCAAGCTGATGGCCGGGGGCGCCGAGCTCGAAGCCCTCGAGCACGAGATCGGCGTGCGTTAGCGGCATTACCAGGGGTGGATAGAGCCGTCCGAACGAATGAACGTGCTGGTGTTGTCGATGGTCAAACCATTGACAGTGGCGAATATTTCGGCCGCAGCAACATCGGGGTCCACTGCGGCTGCTGGGCCGCCCATTGAGGTGCGCAGCCAGCCGGGGTGAATCATCACCACGGTGACGCCATCGGGCTGGAGCGCCTGGGCCAACTTGATGGACACCATGTTCAGCGCCGCTTTCGACACGGCGTAGCTGATGTCTCGGCCCATTGTCTGGGCCACCACCATGGAGCCGATCTGCGATGAGATGTTCACCACTTTCGCGCCTGCGGCCTTGCGCAGATTTGGAGCCAGGCCTTGCGTTACGAGCATCGGGCCGTTCACGTTCACCTGCATGACGGCATTGAAGGCTTCGTTCGAAATGGTGAGCGCTTCACGGTGTCCGTCGCCCGCACCAACGTTTCGACCATCGATACCGGCGTTGTTGATGAGTACGTCGACAGGACGGTCGCCAAGAGCTGCAACGAACTGGTTTATCGAAGCAACGTCGGCAAGGTCGAGTTCGTACGCTTCCCCTACCGGTGCGACTGCCGCGTTGCGGCACCCCACGATGACGTGGTGGCCGGCCGCCTCGTAGGCCTTGGCCAACTCAAGGCCGAGGCCGCTCTTGCCGCCGGTGATAACAACGTTG
>JAYTKG010000464.1:0-8419 GCA_043730435.1 Acidimicrobiia bacterium
GCCAACCAGCCGGGTGGGATCGGGGTGTCATGCTGGCGGTAGCGAGCAAGTGTCCATGGCGTGCGGATCATGTCGGCCCGCCAGGCCTCGTCGAAGAGGTACTCCAATCGAAGCGCGGGCTTGGCCAGGACACCGAGCATGACCACGGTCAACGCCAAAAGTACGGCCAACGTGCCCCAGAGAAATCTCCAATCCCTGGGTTCCATGCTGAAACCCTAGGCGTCCCCGTGCTCGCGATTACTGACCCAACCGCCGTCGTGGACGATATCGGTGACGGTGCGCTTGGGACGTTTCGCTGACCGGCCCGACTCGGACGGTGCCGGATAGCCAAGGGCAATGGCGCCGAGCAACTGCCGATCGGGTGGTACGGCCAGCGCCGTGTTGAGCGCGGCTTCTTCCTGGAAGACGCCGAAGAAGAGTGCTCCGAGCCCAGCGTGCTGCGCGGCGAGCAGAAATGTCATAGTGAAGAAGCCGGTGTCGACCAGCCAGTACGGCACCGGCCACGCGTCGGCAACGGCTAGACCCGTGCGAACCTTGTCGGGCTCGGCATAACGGGCCAGGTAGGCGCCCCGATCTGCATACGGCAACGCGATCACCGGCGCGGTCAGGAGCCCCTGCCAGCGGAAGGACTCCCGCCGCTCCGCCGGCAGCGTGATGTCCCAAAAGCGGGCCGTGTCAGAATCTCGAAGCACGACCAGATCCCAGCCCTGGCTGTTGCCCGCGCTGGGGGCGCGGCGGGCCAGGTCGACCAGACTCTCTATGACGTCGAGCGGAACCGGGCGATCCTGAAAGTTGCGGACCATGAGTCGGGCACGAACGACCCGATCAAACTCCAACTAACGAGCGCCCAGCTTCACGAGGCTTTCGGCCATGACCCAGCCGCACGCAATGAGCGAGTCACCACGGCTTACCTTCATGCCGTCGAACAGGGCGGCAACATCGGGGTCAATCTTTTCCGGCTTCAGGGTCTCGTGATCAAGATGACTGGGAATGCTGCCGTCACCTTTGACCTGAAAGGTCTTCTCGTCATACGCAGCATCGACGCTGAAGCGCTTGGCCAGCCGACGGCCCCATGCGCGCTCTTCGCCAACCGGACGGTGGTCGGGACGAGGCACGATGTCGGTGAGGAGCTTGCACGACTCGAAACCGGAGACTGTGGTGAAACGGGTACCGACCAAGACGTCCTCATCGGGGAAGGCCATGAGGGCCCGATGGAACGCCTCGCTCATGAGACCCTTGAGCACCGAATCACGGCGGGCGGTCTTGCGAACACTGAGCAGTCCGAGTAGCACGCAGGGTGTTCCTCCGATGCGCTCCAGCGTAGCGAACATGACGCCGTGCAGCTTGCCGTCGATGTGCGCGGTGGTAGAAAGAACCCAGTCTTCCTTAGCTTTCGAGAAGTGCCCCACGCCGAAGTCAACGTTGGTGCCAGCACCCATATCGGCCAGCTCAACCAGCTCGCTATCGGTCAGCGCAGTGCAGTCCTTGGTGTCGATCTGGATGGTCATTGCAGAAGATCGCTCCCGAAGGTGAAGACCGGGCAAGCCCGATTACGGGTGAAAATTGACTCGTGCCAAGCGGCACGCGACACCACTATTCTGCCAGTGTTTCGCCGATTTCGGAAATGCGCAGACGGAACTTTTACAAAATCACGGCGTCATGCCCGAACGCGACCCGAAGTTCGCCGACTGCTGCGGCAATGTCAACGTTGAACTCATCGGCGAGCCGCAGCACCTTTCCCTGCCCGATATGCAGGTACACCGGTGACTCCCCGGGGTGCTCGGACAGGATTCGTTTCAACAATGCAATACGGTCTTCGGACAGCGCATGGGCCGACAGTTTGAGGCGAAGCGGCGGAGCGCCTTCAACAATGCCGTCGAACACTTCGATGTCCTGGCAGAGCAGTTTCGGTGTCTCGTCGCGCAGTTCCAAACGACCACGCACAATGACGACGGCGTCCTCGGCCAGCTTGTGACCGTGCTCGAGCATGGTGCGGGAAAACACGGTCACCTCAATAGAAGACTGAAGGTCTTCCAACACGAAGACCGCCATCGGGTCGCCCTTCTTGGTGAACTTGCGCTGCAGACTGGTGATCACGCCGCCCATGGCAACCCCGGCCTGATCACCCCGTTCGCAGATGTCGGCAATGGTGCCGTCGGTGCGGCGTTTAAGCGCACCTTCGGCTCCAAGCAAAGGGTGATCAGACACGTAGAGGCCGAGCATTTCTTTTTCGAACTTGAGCTTCTGCTTTTTGTCGAACTCGGTATCGGGGATGGCGATGCGCTGCATGTCCGAAGGCGCAGCCGCGACTTCGAGCGAGGCGAAAAGATCGAATTGGCCTTCGGCCTCTTTGCGTCGACGCACCATGACCTGGTCGATGATCTGCTCGAACACGCTCAGCAAGCCCTTGCGCTTATGCCCGACCGCGTCGAAGCCGCCAGCCTTTACGAGTGACTCGATGGTGCGCTTGTTCAACACGTTCGGGTCGACGCGCTCTACAAACTCGTAGAAGGAGTGGAACGGGCCGTTCTTCTTGCGTTCCTCCACGATGAGGCTCACCAGGCCCTCACCAACGTTGCGCACGGCCGAGAGGCCGAACGGAATGGCTCCCGGTGAGCCGGCAGGAACGGTAATGCCGGGCGGCAACTCGCTCGGCGACAACGCCACGAAGTCGGAGTCGGACACGTTCACGTCGGGGTTCAGCACCCGGATGTTCATGTTGCGACACTCGGCCAGGTAGACGGCAGCCTTGTCGAGGTTGGTCTTGACCGAAGTCAAAAGACACGCTAAGTACTCCACCGGATAGTGCGCCTTCAAGAACGCCGTCTGGTACGAGATGAGGCCGTAGCCGTAGCTGTGACTCTTGTTGAAGGCGTAGTCGGCGAACGGCTCGATGATGTCGAACAGATCGGTACCCAACTTTTTGCCGTACCCGATGTTCTCGCAGCCATCCACAAAGCTCTGGCGCTGCTTCGCCATAACCGCCTTGTCCTTTTTACCGCAGGCTTTGCGAAGGTTGTCGGCCTCAGCCAGTGAGTAGCCCGCAAACTTTTGAGCGACGCGCATGACGGACTCTTGGTAGATCATGAGGCCGTAGGTATCGCCAAGCAGTTCTTCGGCTTCGGGGTGGATGTAGGTGATGGGCTTGCGACCGTTCTTGCGATCGGCGTAGTCGTTGTGCATGTTGGCGCTCATAGGGCCAGGCCGATAGAGAGCCACAAGCGCGGCGACGTCATCGAACGACGTGGGAGCCAGCGAGCGCATGAGGTTGCGCATCGGGCCGCCTTCCAGCTGGAACACTCCAATGGATTCACCGCGTCGCAACATGGCGAGCGTCGGGTCATCATCCAAGTGAATGATGTCGATATCGAACGTTGGATCCTTGATGGCCCGCACCATCTGCACGGTGTCCTCGATGACGTCGAGGTTGCGCAGGCCGAGGAAGTCCATCTTCAACAGGCCGAGTTCTTCCACGCCATGCATTTCGTACTGCGTGACGACCGGAGAATCCTCCACCGGCTTGCCCGCCTCAGGCTTGCGCTGCACCGGCAGATAACTGGTGAGCGGATCCCGGGTAATCACCACCGCAGCCGCGTGGATACCGTCGCCGCGGCGTAGACCTTCCAGGCCGCGGGCAACGTCAATCACCGCTCGCACCTCGGGGTCTGTGTTGTACATCTCACGCAGTTCGGCGGCGGCCTTGTAACCGTCAGCAAACTTGGGGTGCTCCTCAAGACAGGCATAGAGCGGCGTGTCCTTGCCCATCACCAACGGCGGCATGGCCTTGGCTGCCTTGTCACCCACGCCGTAGGGGTAGCCGAGCACGCGGGCCGCGTCACGCACGGCGGCTCGGGCCTTGATGGTGGAGAACGTGACGATCTGGGCCACCTTGTCCCGGCCGTAACGTTCGGTGGCGTAGCGGATCATTTCGTCCCGGTAACGACTGTCAAAGTCCATGTCGATGTCGGGCATGGACACACGCGACGGGTTGAGGAAACGCTCGAACAGCAGGTCATACTTGATGGGGTCAAGGTCGGTGATGCGCAGCGTGTAGGCCACCGCACAACCAGCAGCGGAACCACGCCCGGGACCGACCCGGATGCCCATGTCACGGGCGTGCTTGATGAGGTCCCACACGATGAGGAAGTACGATGCGAACCCCATGTCGCCAATGACCTTCAGCTCATACGCGATGCGCTCGACGACGTCGGTCGGCAGTGTGTCGCCCCAGCGCATCTTGGCGCCTTCAAACGTCAGGAATTCGAGATAGGCAGCATCGTTGTCGAAGCCTTCGGGCAGGTCGAAGTTGGGCAATTTCGCGTTACCAAATTCAATCTCCACGCCGCATCGCTCGGCAATCCATAGCGAGTTGTCGCACGCCTCCGGCACCTCACGGAACAGGTGACGCATCTCCGAAGCGGGCTTGAGGTAGTGCTCTTCACCTTCGAACTTGAAGCGCTTCGGGTCGCTCATGAGTGACCCGGTCTGCACACACAGGAGTGCATCGTGGGCTAGGTGGTCCTTGCGATGGGTGTAGTGCGAGTCGTTGGTGGCCAACAGAGGCGCCTTCAGCTTCTTGGCGATCTCTAACAACTTCGGGTTGGTGTCACGCTGGGCCTGCAAGCCGTGATCCTGCAGCTCAACGAACAGGTTGTCCCGACCAAAGATGTCCTGCAGCCGGCCGGCCTTTTCGTAGGCACCTGCTTCGTCACCGTTCATGAGTGCCTGCAGCACGTGACCACCCAAGCAGCCGGTGGTGCCGATCAGACCTTCTGCATATTTTTCAAGCAGCTCCCAGTCCATGCGGGGCTTGTAGTAGTAGCCCTCGAGGAACGCCAGGCTGGAAAGTTGGATGAGGTTGCGGTAGCCGATGTCGCTCTCGGCCAAAAGGGTCATGTGGTAGTAGAGCTTCTTGCCACCTTCGGTCTCACCACCGGAGTCGTCGACCCGGCCGCGCCGACTGGGGCGTTCCTGGCGGGTCTCATGGGCCAGGTAGGCCTCGGTACCGATGATCGGCTTGATGCCGACCTTGCGGCACTCCTTGTAGAAGTCGAGCACCCCGTACATGTTGCCGTGATCGGTAATGCCGATGGCGAGCTGACCGTCAGCGGCAGCGGCCGCCACTAGTTCGTTCAGGCGCGCTGCACCATCGAGCATCGAATACTCGGTGTGGACATGCAGGTGGGTGAACGAGTCGGCCACGTCTTAAAGGTACGTGCCCGGACGATCGGTTGCCGCGACCGGAGCCCCGGCCGGTGAACCGGTCGGCGGGGAGCCCGGTGACAGCTCGCCCCGCATCTGACCAAGTTGCTGCTGGGCCGCCAACTGCTGCGCGAACAGCGTGGCCTGGATGCCGTGAAAAAGACCTTCAAGCCAGCCGACCAGTTGGGCCTGGGCGATGCGCAGCTCGGCGTCACTCGGAGCCTGTGAGTCCCCGAAGGGATGGGCCAGACTGCGAAGCTCGGCCTGCAGATCAGGCGAGAGCGCAGTGGCCAGTTCGGTGACCGACCGGTCGTAGATTGCAGCGAGACGGTTTCGGCTGGCTTCGTCGAGCGGCGCAGCCCGCACCTCGTCGAGCAGTTGTTTCACCATGGAGCCGATGCGCATGACCTTGCCGGGCTGGCCAATGGTCTCCGTTGCTTCATCGGGCGTAGGGGCATGGTGGGAGCCGGGCTCGACCAGCGTTCCTCGCTCGACTTCGATGTGTTCTTTGTCCGTCATACGGGCGTCCTTTCCGATTGTTACCAACCCATCATCGCTCGCCACGAGCCGCCAGGAGCGGCACGAGCATCTCCTCCGCGGTGAGCGAACCGTGCCGGGACACTAGGGGAAAAGGACCGTTGTCGGCAGGATCGTCGAAGCTGATGTCGACGAATGGCACCAATGCCACATCACCCAGACGTGACCGGGCGTTGAGTGTGACCTGCGGACCAAACCAGCCGGCGTCGACGACCTCCTGCACGCTGTGCACCCAGGCATGATGGCCATGCTCACGCTTGGCCACGGCAAGTAATTCAGCGGCCCCTCCGGGTCGGGCATGCAACCAGCGAAAACGTCCTTCTCCCGACTGATTTCGGACCAGCCGCTGCACATCAGGCCCGAGCGCAACGGTGTTCGTACCGACGATCACCTGGCCGTGATCGGCGGTGACCAGCAGACAAGCCGAAGGCGGAAGGAGCTTCAGTAAGTCGGCTACCAGCCGGTCAGCGGCGACCAGTTCGGCTTTGTAGGCAGGCCCGAAGCCGAACTCGTGGGCGACCTTGTCGACCCCGTCGTAATAGGCGTAGACGAACGTTTCGCCGCCGTCGACCATGGAGGCCACCTGGGCGAGCAAGGTGGAGGGCATGCGCCAGCTGTGGTGTCGTACTCCCCCGAGATGGGCAGCAGTGAAGCCTGAGCCAACGAAATCGGCTTTGGTGACCGCCGGTACTGAAGCACCGAGAAAAGCGGGCACCGGCTGTACGAACGTGGGTCGGATCCGTTTGCGGGCGTCACCCTCGCTGGTACCCCACCGCAGCACGTTGAGTATCTCGCCCTGCACTTCCATGCGGTACCCGACCACGCCGTGTTCGCCCGGCGCAAGGCCGGTGGTGATTGAACTGAGGGCCGTGGCGGTGGTAGACGGAACAACCGTGGTGATGGCGGCACCGGTCATGCGGTGCAACGTCGGGCATAGGGCAACATGGCTTTGTAGCTGTTCCCAACCAAGCCCGTCGAGTACGAGCAGCACGGTCTGGGCTGCATCCCGGGCCGGCGCGGGCATCCAACTGGGAAGCGCCTTGGTACCGGACGGCCCGAGTAAAGCCGGGGCGAGGGACGAGATGCATCCGCCGCCGTAATTGGGGAGCACGGGTGCGGGTGGCATCACGTCAGGCTACGCCAGGGTCTATGTCGGTCGGCAAGGTCATCGAAATCATTTCCGAACAGTTACGCTAGAGGCTGTGAGAGTTTCAACCCGCGGGGATTATGCGTGTCGCGCCTTACTGTCCCTGGCCCTCCACACGGATGAGAGTGGCCCCACCTCGGTGCGTGACATTGCCGAGCGCACCGGTCTCCCGCAGCCGTATCTCGAGCAAATTCTCTTGGCGTTGAAGGGCTCCGGTCTGGTCCGTTCGAAACGAGGGGTGGGTGGCGGCTATGTACTCGCCCGCCCGCCCGAGGAAATTCGCCTTTCCGACATCGTCAGCGCAGTCGACGGCCCGATCACGGTCGGTGACTTCGGCGAACCCCACGCCAACGGCGCTTGCGACCATGAAGGCCAGTGCGTGCTGCTGTCCGTCTGGTCAATGACCGGCAACCACATGCGCAACCTGTTAGACGGCTTCACCCTCGCCGCCGTCCGCGACCAAGCAAGAGGCAACGCGGTCTTACCGCTTACGAGCAGCTAGCGAAATTGTTTGAGCGAAGCGAGTCCGAGCGTCCCCAGAGCGGGAGCGAGGTACGAGCGGAGCGCCGGGGACCGAGGCATGAAGGGCTTTACGAGCACGCTTTCAGGACTTTGGCCATGTCGGCGGCGATGGGGGTGTCGAATTCCACGATGCCGCCCGTGCCGGGGTGGGTGAATGAGAGGTGGTGGGCGTGCAACATGGGTCGCTCGGCACCAGGTAGCTCGCGACGGCGGCCGTACGTGGCATCACCGACCACCGGGTGACCGATGCCAGTGAGATGGACCCGGATTTGATGGGTGCGACCGGTCTCTAGCCAGCAGTGCACCAAGGCCATTTCCTTGGGCTCGCGGTATCGCTCGATTACCTCGTAGGTGGTGCGGGCCCACTTGCCGTCGGCCACGATCGCCATCTTGAGCGGATCCTTTGGGCGCCGTCCGATCGGCGCATCGATGGTTCCCGACGCATTCTCGGGGGTGCCCCACACGAGCGCAGCGTAGCGACGAGTAACGCTGTGCACGCTGAGTTGCTCTACCAAATGCTCGTAGGCGTGTTGGGTGCGCGCCACGATCATGAGACCGGAAGTGCCCTTGTCGAGACGATGCACGATGCCAGGCCGAATCGGTTCGCCAACATCACGAATCTCGGGGAAATGGTGCAGCAGCGCGTGCACGAGCGTGCCGCCATCATGGCCGGGCGCGGGATGCACGACCAGGCCATCTTGCTTGTTGATTACGATGACCTGCTCGTCGGCGTAAATGATGTCGAGCGCAATAGTCGGGTCTCCGACGAGGTGCTCGGCTGCGTTCGGACCGGCTTCGGGTACATCGACCTGCTGTCCCTCAACGAGGCGCAGCTTGCCCGACAGTTCGACTTTGCCGTCGACCAGAACGGTGCCGGATGCGACGACTTCGGCCGCTTCGGTGCGGCTGCGACCGGTGATCATGGCCACGATGCGATCCAGACGCTCACCCGCGAGGGATGAGGGGATTTCTTCGATCATGCGTTGCTCTTTAGCCGACGTCCGTGACGCC
>JAYTKG010000465.1:0-4440 GCA_043730435.1 Acidimicrobiia bacterium
TTTGCTGTTCCATCCGGAACTACCCGGCTGTCGCCCGAAGCAAACATCTGGGTCGACCACGGATCGACGAAGAACGGATCGCAGGAATGAAAAACTTGATGGCATTCGATCTGGACGGCACTTTGGCAGTCAGCAAGTCGGCGATTGACTCCGAGATGGTCGAACTGCTGAACCAGCTCGTGAAGGCGGTTCCTGTGGCCATCATTTCAGGTGGCGATTGGCCACAGTTCCTCAGCCAACTCGTAGCCGAGCTGCCCGACGAAGTCGATCTGACCAGGGTCATCTTGCTGCCGACGTGCGGCACCAAGCTGTACCGGTTTGAGCAGTCGTGGCAGAAGATCTACTCCGAGGATCTCACCGAAGATGAGAAGCACCGCACGGTGGAAGCCATCACCCAGGCCGTGGCTCGTTCTGGTTTCAAACCTGACGAAACCTGGGGTGAACTGATTGAAGATCGAGGAACCCAGATCACATACTCGGCGCTGGGGCAGCAAGCCCCCATCGAAGCAAAAAGCGACTGGGACCCGAACTTTGCGAAGCGGAAGAAACTGAAGGCAGAGATTGATTCCATGATTCCTGACTTGTCCGTCCGCTTGGGCGGCACAACCTCGGTCGATGTCACCAGGCCTGGCATCGACAAGGCATACGGCATCAGGAAAATTGAGGCGATCGTAGGTGTGCCTGCTGCCGAGATGCTCTTTGTTGGCGACGCCCTCTTCCCTGGTGGAAACGATTCGCCCGTGCGCGAGATGGGGGTGGCCTCCATCCAAGTTCGCGACCCTGATGAGACGAAACGGGTGATCGAAACCTTCCTGGCTTGTCGCGCGTAGGTCAATCAGCGAAGACTGCTCGGCTTTGCTCAATGAAGAAGGTGTGGTCGTGGCCGACGTTCGGGTCGGTCGAATTGTACTTCTTGCTCGTCGTGCCGTTCGGGACGTGCTCTTCAGAGTAGATGGCACCAACAGGACACACGTCGGGCTGATAACACGCTGTGCACGAGGTGCACTCGTCCATGTTCACGTAGAGGATGCTGTCGGCAAAGACGCCAACGGCGTCTGCGTTTGGTTTATGAGAATTTTCGATCACACCGCTTCCTGCAGCTTGCTCGGAAAACAG
Source organism: Acidimicrobiia bacterium (assembly GCA_043730435.1). Classification (GTDB taxonomy): domain Bacteria; phylum Actinomycetota; class Acidimicrobiia; order Acidimicrobiales; family Ilumatobacteraceae; genus JANMCE01. Next base: position 1,117 of record JAYTKG010000465.1, read on the forward strand.
TGTGTTCGTCTCTGGGTCGAATTCGTAGATGCACTGCACTGGGCACACGTCGACACAGGCGCGATCCTTGGTGCCGATGCAAGCTTCGGTAATTATTGCGATACCGGACATGCGTCTCCTATCTCGCCACAAGTTCAGACTGCGCTGATGTACCTCGCCCACTACCCGGATCGACCGGTGGCGAAACCTCTTCGAGAACTCGGCGGTAAAGCTCGACGTACTCATTCACCATGCGATTGCTGTCGAAGCGGCCCACGGCGATATCGCGTATGAGAGGGCGAAGCAGACCGGCCGCTTTGTCGACGGCGGAAACTGCGGCAGCGATGTCCCTAACGACGAATCCGGTGACCCCATCGTCGATCAGTTCCGTCATGGAGCCTCGATCGAATGCGATGACGGGGGTGCCGCTGGCCATGGCTTCGACCACGCTGAAACCAAACGGTTCGTCGAAGTCGATGAGATGCAGCAAGGCGTGTGCACCTCCGAGCAGCTCGCTACGCTGCGTGCCGCCGATCGGTCCGAGGAAGGTGACGTTCTTACCATCGACATGAGGTAAGACCTCGTTTCGAAAGTAGTCTGCGTCCTGCACGATGCCAGCAATGACCAAACGGCGGCCCGCTCGTCGTGCGACTTCGATAGCACTGGCTGTGCCCTTATCGGGGTGAATACGGCCGAAGAAGAGCAGGCTTTCGCTGGGGTGGTCACCGAGTGCGAAGGCCGACGTGTCGATGCCGTGATGAATGGTGGCTGCGTAATCCAGCTTCGGGTGTCGATCTGCGTCACTGATGGAGACATACGAGCCGATGGAGTTGTAGCGCTGGTAGACCTTGACGATTCGTTCCGACGAGAAGCCGTGCAGCGTTGTCACAACCGGTGTATCGACTAACCCGCTGTAGGTGAGTGGCAGGAAATCAAAGCTGTTGTGGATGATGTCGAACCGGTCACTGCGCTCAAAGACCGAAGCAATGTGCAAGCACTCGGCCACCTTCGGATCGATGCTCGCATCTTCAGACCAGCCCGTCATCGTCTCCGACGAAAGGCGAGCGTTGGTAATGGAATCGGCCGAGGCAAACAGCGTCACGTCATGACCGCGTGCGACCAGCCCTTCGGTCAGAAGCGATGCGAAGAGTTCCCAGGGGCCGTAGTGCCGCGGCGGCACACGCCAAGCCAATGGTGCCAGCACAGCAATTCGCAGCGCGGCCGTTTCCAGCGCAACTCCAACTCCGGCAGGCGACACGTTGTCGGTGTACCCGATGCCGACGCGTTTCAAACAGTGTGATCGGGATGTTTGACCGAAGTCAGGCTCGGGTACCAGACGGCCATGAAGACATATTACCTGCCCGATCTGCCGTATGACTACGGCGCGCTCGCTCCGCATCTCTCGGCCGAGCTGTTAAAGCTTCATCACTCCAAACACCACGCGGCCTACGTAAAAGGTGCCAATGAGGCGCTTGAAAAGCTTGCCGACGCCGAACCGGCGCAGCTTCCGTCCCTTGAACGATCGCTGGCCTTCCATCTCGGTGGCCACCAGCTGCACTCGCTCTTTTGGAAGAGCATGACGCCTGGTGGAGGTGGCCCACCCGAAGGAGAATTGGCCGCAGCGATCACTGAGTCGTTTGGATCGTTCGACCGGTTGGAAAGTCGGCTCGCCAGCCTGATGACCGGCTTGCAGGGTGTTGGTTGGGCTGCGTTGGTCTGGGAACCTCTTGCCGGACGCCTGGTCACTTTCCAAGTACAAGATCACCATGGCACGCAGGTAGCCGGCACGGTCCCGCTTCTGGTCGGTGACGCGTGGGAACACGCCTACTACCTCGACTACCGAAACGAGAAAGAAAAGTGGGCCAAGGCCTTCCTGCAGCTCGCCGACTGGCAATCGGCGTCGCAGCGCTTCCTCGACGCTATCGCCCCTGCCAAGTCGATGGCCGAGCTATCGCAATGAGCTCCATCGTGAGTAATACGTAACCAAACAAAGGAGAACACCATGAGTGGAAACGCTGATGACATGAAGGGCCGGATCAAGGAAGCCGCTGGCGACCTCACCAACGACGACGACTTGAAGCGCGAAGGCAAGGCGGACCAGGCCGGAGCCAAGGTCAAAGATGCGGCCGAGAAGCTGAAGGACAAGGTCGGCGATGCCGTCGACGCCGTAAAGGACAAGATGGACGACAAGTAAGCTCGCCAATTTCGAAGGAGGGGAGGCGTCGGGTTGGCGCCTCCCCTTCTTTGCCATCTGTGGAAACTAGGGACTCGTTGAAACAAGAACATGACGGCGGCGTCAACGTTGAGATCAAAAAGCCGAAGCGCACTGCATCAGGACTGTCGGCCGTTGCTGTATCAGCCTCCCGTTCGCTACGCGAGCTTGGCCCGATAGATGCAGCGCGCTCCCTTGCGGTCATCAACCAGACCGAGGGTTTCGATTGCCCGGGTTGCGCGTGGCCAGAGCGCAAGAACCGCCATGTGGTCGAGTTCTGCGAGAGCGGTGCCAAGGCGGTTGCCGATGAAGCCGATCACAGTCGCTGCACGCCAGCATTCTTTGCCAAGCACTCGATCCAAGAATTGGCGACGCAGGACGACTACTGGCTTGGTCAGCGTGGGCGGCTCACTCATCCGATGATTCGACGTTCAGGAGCGACGCACTACGAACCGGCCGGTTGGCACGAAGCGTTCGCCCTCGTAGCGGGCGAACTGCGCGCCTTGGACTCGCCTGACGAGGCGATTTTCTATACGTCGGGCCGCACCAGTAACGAGGCGGCGTTCGCTTATCAGTTGATGGCGCGCGCCTTCGGTACGAACAATCTGCCCGACTGCTCCAATATGTGCCATGAACCGACCAGCGTTGCCCTGACGGCGGCCGTTGGCATCGGGAAGGGCTCGGTCACGTTCGAGGACTTCGACAAAACCGACCTGGTTATCGTGGTCGGCCAAAACCCCGGTACCAACCACCCTCGCATGTTGACGACGTTGGAGGAAGTGAAACGGCGCGGTGCCAGCATCCTCGCAGTAAACCCGCTTCCGGAAGCAGGGCTTATCCGCTTCAAGAACCCGCAACGAGTGCGCGGTCTGGTCGGACACGGGACGAAACTGGCCGACCTTCATCTCCCCGTGCGTCTGGGTGGAGATCAGGCGCTCTTTCGTTGGCTATCTCGAAAGGTGCTGGAGGAAAACAGAGTCGACACCGCGTTTGTCGAGACCTACACCGAAGGATTCGGAGCCGTCCGTGACGCGCTGATGCAAGATCCCTGCGATCTATCGGCTGACATAGGCGTGTCGGCAACCCAACTCGAGGCGACCTGGTCACTGGTCCGGTCCGCGAATCGAATCATC
>JAYTKG010000466.1:0-4314 GCA_043730435.1 Acidimicrobiia bacterium
CTGCTGAATTGTTGGCACGCGTGAACCTTTCACGTTGTTCGAAACGGCGACCTGACACGGGTAAACCCCGGCACACAGGACTCTGCAATGGTAGTGGGACTGTGTCTGAGCGGCAACCCGACCGAGTCGCGTTCTTAGTGGAGATCACAGAAGTCGGTGACACCGCAAGGTATTAGGCTGTTTACATGAGTCGGCTCGACACGTCAGCGGGGGCCGCGCAGGTAGTTACACAGATCCTACGAGATATGACCGGGGCCCAAAGGGTCGACCTCGTGCTGGAAATGTCGGAAGAGAGTCGCGAGATTGCGCGCTGCGGTATCCGCAGTCGGCATCCGCTGTACACGCCCACTGACGTCGAACATGCGCTGCATCGATTGTTGCTGGGCGACACTCTGGCGGATAGGGCCTGGCCCGAATCCTCGCACCTGCGGCCATGACACTCACCGAATTCTTGGCCGACGTACTCTCCAAATTGGACCGGGCCTCCGTTGACTACATGGTCACCGGTTCAATCGCGAGTTCGTACTACGGAGAACCACGAACTACTCGGGACGTCGACATCGTGCTGCGGGTTCAATCCGATTTGCTCGCCGAGTTCTTTTCGTTGTTCGACCGCAATGCTGTGTACATCGACAGTCCACCTGCGGACCAGGTCCTCATGCCTGGGCAGATGTTTAACCTAATCGACCTTCGGGCAGGGTGGAAGATTGATCTTGTGGTCATCAAAGACCGGCCGTTCAGCCGGATCGAATTCTCTCGCCGACGCGCAATAACAGTATTGGGGTTGGAGACGATGGCCGCAAGCGCCGAGGATCTGCTTCTCGCCAAACTCGAATGGGCTGTAGCCGGCAGTTCATCTCGCCAACTTGAAGATGCTCGTGGAATCGTCAGCGTTCAAGGCGAGGCCCTCGATCGTTCCTACTTGCGAGAATGGGCTGCGTCACTCGGGTTGTCCGCACTACTCGATCAGGTCCTTGCCGAGTAGTTGGGGTGATTGGCTTCGACGCCGAACAATCAGGACGCCGAACAATCAGGACGCCGAACTTTCGGCTGGGGCGGAAACCGCCAATGTCGACGTGGGCGTCCGTGTCGAAGCCTTGTTGAGTCGGTCGGTGGCGATCGCACAACCTTCCGCCAGCGCACCGAGCTTGGCGAATATAACATCGCGATCCACGGAGTGCGAACCAACGTGAACGGAGAATCCGCAGTCCACACCGGCCATCACCCGCTCGGGTCCGACGATCGCGGCGAACCGTTCGATGCGTTGGGCGACAAGTTGGGGGTGCTCGATATAGGTCGACAGCGGCTCGATCACGCCGGGGCAGAGGATGACGTCGTCGGGAATGTCGAGCTCGGCCCATGTCGCCCACTCGTGAGCATGGCGAGGGTTTGCAGCTTCGAAGAGCAGGGTCTTCGGCTTCGCCTTGAACACGATGTCGGCGATCTCGCTCACCGGAACGTCGCAATGATGCGGGCCCTGATAGTTCCCCCAACACATGTGCAAGCGCAGTTGCTCGACGGGAATGTTACGCACCGCATGGTTAAGCGCCTCGACGTTGGCGGTGATCGTCCGGCGCCACTCGGCGTCGTCCATGTGTGCGTAAGACGAATGGCGTCCCATGCCGAGATCCGGACAGTCAAGCTGCACCGTCGCACCTGTTGCCGCGATCGCCTCATACTCGTGACGCATCGCGTCGGCAATGGCGAACACATACTCCTCATGAGAGGAGTAGTATTGGTTAGCGAAGAAAAGTGAAACAACGCCGGGTGATGCCGCACTTGAGAAGACACCGTTCGCCGAATACTTCTTCGCCGCAGCATTGAGGTGCACCATGTCGGCCTCGGCCAGTTCCGGGCGTCCGACGGTGATTGCCGCGGTGCACGCCGGGGCAGATCGCTTCCGCCTCCCCGGGTTATTTGCCACCAACTCCCACGACCCCGGATACTCCTCGACATCTTGAAACAGGTAGCACTGCACGCTGTCGCCGTGGAATCCGTCGAGGCGGTCCTTGACATAGGTCGCGTACGACGGTTTCGACATTTCGCCGTCGTTAATGATTGAGATCCCAGCGGTGACTTGTCGTTGGACAACCTCGTCGATCGCCGCAAGGATCTCGGCGTCAAGCGCCATCTGGTCGACGGGAATCCCGTCGGCGACGGCAAACATCAGCTTGACGAGGGCTGGCGGGCGCGGCAGGCTGCCTGTGTGCGTGGAGAGGATGCGCTCTCGAGTCATGTGCGGCCTCGGTTCCAATCAGGCACTGGTTTGATGGGCAAAAAACCCCGCCCTAATGTAGGGTAACGCCACGCCGCCCGCACAGCAGTGGCCTACGACCGTTCTCGCTGGAGGAGTCACCATGTCGAACATTCAGACGTCGAACGTTCAGACGTCAAGCACGCAACCAATCGCTCAGCGGCTGCATCACACCGCGTACCTCACCAAGGACCAGGAGGCAACACGAGCGTTTTACGAAGACATCCTCGGGTTTCCGTTGATGGCCGCCTGGTCCGAGGCTGACGAGCTGTTCGGAGCGTTGCGCGTCTACGTCCACACGTTCTTCGGCCTCGCCGATGGAAGCGCACTCGCGTTTTTTCAGTTTGCCAACTCCGACGACCAGGACCTCTTCGACCCGGCGCTTACCCCGTCGCCATTCCGCCACATTGCGATGAAAGTTGACGGCGACGGTCAGGCCGAGATGGAGCGTCGGTTAAGGGCAGCAAATTGGAAGCCCGAAGGAACCTATGTCCTTGAGCACGGCTATTGCCGCTCGCTGTACACCGAGGATCCCAATGGGATGCTGCTCGAATTCACCGTCGACGTCGACAATGTCCACGAGATCACCGCGGCACGGTCGGCTGACGCCCACGAGACGCTGGTCCGTTGGCTTGCTGGCGATCACACCAGCAACAACACGTACCGTTGATCGCGCCACAGATGTTCGCCGAGGGCCACACAGGTCCACTCACAGGGCTGATTGTTGCGGACTTGTCACGAGTGCTCGCCGGACCGTACTGCTCGATGCTGCTCGCCGATCTCGGCGCAACCGTCATAAAAGTTGAGAGCCCCGCCGGCGACGAGACTCGCACCTGGAGCCCACCCGAGAAAGACGGCGAGTCAACGTACTACTTGTCGATTAACCGCAATAAGCAATCGATTGTCCTTGACTTCACCAACCCCGACGATGTCGAGGTCACCAAGAAGCTGATCGCGCGCGCCGATATCTGCCTTGAGAACTTCAAGGTCGGCGGTTTAGCCAAGTTCGGGCTCGACTACGAATCTGTCAAACCAACCAATCCCGACCTTATCTATCTGTCAATCAGCGGCTTCGGCACCGCCGAGGGCGCATGGCTTCCCGGCTACGACCTGGTCGTGCAAGCAGTGTCAGGGTTGATGAGCTTGACGGGCGCGCCCGACGGTCCCGCCTATCGAGCGGGTATCTCGGTGTTCGATGTGATGACGGGGATGCACGGCTTGATCGGCGTGCTCAGCGCGCTACATCATCGCTCGCTCACTGGCGAGGGCCAGCACGTCGAGGTCAACCTGCTTGCCTCGGCGATGTCCGGGCTGGTTAACCAGACCGGTGGCTACACGGCGAGTGGTTCCGTGCCGTTCCGGATGGGGAATGCGCATCCGAGTGTCTACCCGTACCAGACGATGCCAACTAAAGATCGCGACGTAATCATCGCGGCGGCCAACGATAGGCAGTTTCGGCGGGTCTGCGAGGTCCTTGGGATTGCCCATATCGCTGACGATCCCCGGTTCGCAGTGAACGCCGACCGCACCGTAAACCGCGAAGTCCTGCACCCGATTTTAGTCGAGGCGCTTTCCACCTGGCCCGCTGACGACCTCTTCGTCGCGCTGAACAAAGTAGGCGTACCCTGCGGCCCGATCAACTCGATCAAGGAAGGCGTGGAACTGGCCGAACGCCTCGGGCTGCAACCCGTTGTGTCCGTCGGAGATGGCGACCGTTCAGTTGATCTCGTGCGGAACCCAATCACCTTCAGCGCCACACCACCGGAGTACCGCCTACCGCCACCGAAGCAGGGCGAACATAGTGAGGCCATCCGCGAGTGGCTGCTCACCGACTGACGTCCTGAGCTGTGCACTGCAGGCATGACCATAATGGAACCTCCGATGTCTGACCCCAACGAGAACAAGCTCGCGTTCCGTACCGGAATCGGTGCGTCCGACCTCGACCACATCCATTTGCTCGGCCACGACCTCGCCGCCGACTTACTGGGTCAGATCACGTTCGGCGAGCTTGCCTACTGGTTGATCACCAAGCGCAGACCAACTGCGGGTCAGCGCGCGAT
>JAYTKG010000467.1:0-5054 GCA_043730435.1 Acidimicrobiia bacterium
CTCGCGCGCTCGATCGCTGGTGAGGCCGGCGTGCCCTTCGTGTTCGCGAGCGGCTCGGACTTTGTCGGGCATTCTCGGAGCCGCGTCCAGTTCCATTGCGTGCAAGCAGCCGGGCGGCATCGTGCCCTATGCGCCGGGCAAGCACACCCGACTCTCCATCATCACCTCGGTCTTCTTACACGCCAGCATCATGCATCTCCTCGGAAACATGCTCTTCTTATGGATCTTCGGTAACAACGTCGAAGACCGCCTTCGCCCCATTGGCTACCTGCTGTTCTTTGTTGCCGGTGGCATCGTGGCCACCATTGGGCACGTCGTCGCCGACACTTCGAGTCGAGCGCCGGTCGTGGGCGCCTCTGGTGCCATCGCCGCCATGATGGGTGCTTACCTGGTCTGGTATCCGAAGGCCCGGGTGCAGACCCTGGTCTTCTTCTTGCCGATGCGGCTGCCAGCTTTCATTGTGTTGTTGGTGTGGCTGGTGCTGCAGTTCTTTACCGCGCCGGACTCACATGTGGCCTGGGTCGCCCACGTGGTCGGTTTCGTCTTCGGTGCCGTTGTGGCGGTGTTGCTCGGAACGCGTCGCGTTCAGCCTTCGGCCAGCAACGTCCTGCTCATTTGATGCAGGTCGTCTGCGATGAGACTCGGCGTTGGTTTGATCGGCAGATCATTCGGACGAACCACGCCCGACAGCACTAACCCGAACCGGGCGCCGAGCCGCACGGCGAACTCTCCGTCGGTGTCGCCTCGGTCGCCAACCATCACGAACTCTCCGTCATGTCCTAGCGCAGCTCGCACCACGTCGACCATCGGCCCGTAGGGCTTGCCCGCAATGACGGGCGCCTTACCCGATCCGGTTTGCACGGCCGCCACCAGTGACCCACACCCCGGGATCGGGCCGTCGGGCGTGGGATAGGTGGCATCGTCATTGGTTGCGATGAACCGGGCGCCCTGGCGGATGGCGGTCGCTGCTTTTCGTAGAGCCTCGTAGTCGAAGGTCCGGTGAAAACCCACCACCACGACATCAGCTGGTCCATCGGCGACTATTTCGGCTCCGGCTGCGACCAGCTCCTCATGCGCGCCCGGCCCACCAAGTAACAGCACCCGTTCGCCCGCATGGATAAGCGATGCCGCCGCCTGCGCGCTGGTGAGGACATCGCCGTCAGCCGGAATGCCGAATCGGGCGAGCTTGGCTTGCACTGTTGTCACCGGCGAGAAGGAGTTGTTTGATACGAACGTCACCCGATGCCCCGCGGCCCGCAATGCAGCTACGGCTTCCGGCGAGCCAGGAATCACGTCGTCGGCCAACCAGATCACGCCGTCGAGGTCACAGATCACATTCACGCCGAGATCCTCCCATGCGCTGCCGATCAAGCCCAACGTCCACCCTGAGCGGGCGGAGGTCGGCTCGCTTCTGGCATCATGCGTAGGTGCCTCGTTTCGAACCATTCGCCGCCCTGCGCTACGCCGCCAAACTGCCGCTGGCCCACGTGACTGCGCCGCCCTATGACGTGTTGTCGGACGCCGACCGTGCCTCGCTGGCCGGCCGACATCCGCACAACGTGGTGAAGATCGACGTACCGATCGAAGCTGATGGACCGAACCGCTACGACATGGCGGGCCAGTTGATGTGCCAGTGGATCGGCTCGGGCGTGCTGGTGCAGGACCGGGGCCTTTCGTTCTACCGGTACACCATGACGTTCAACGACGAAGCCGGGATACAGCACACGACGGTTGGCGTAGTGGGCGGTCTTGAGGTGCGAGCCGCCGGTTCGGGTGAAGTACTGCCTCATGAGCAGACCACCCCGAAGGCCAAGACCGATCGGCTTGATCTGACTCGCTCCACCGGCACCAACTTGTCGGCGGTGTGGGGCCTGTCGATGGCGCCGGGCATTGGTGCCACTATTGCGGCTGCCGAGGCCACCCTCATTGGCGATTTCACCGATGATGCCGGCGTTGGCCACCGTTTGGAGCGCATAGAGACGGCCGATGCAATCGCCACCATTCAGGTGGCGGTAGAAGCGGCACCAGTGGTGATTGCCGATGGACACCCCCGTTATGAAATCGCTCGTGTTTTTCGAGCTGAGCAGCAGGCTGCCGGACAGGCGCAGGGTCCGCACGACCTCACCATGACCTTCGTGGTTGAACTGGCGCCGCAGCATCTCTTCGTGCAGGCCATCCACCGATTGCTCACCGACATTCCCGCCGATACCGATCTGGTGGCCGAGTTGTCGTCGTCGTTCGACACCTCGCCCGCCGGCATTGTGTCTGCCGACACGTTGCAGCACATGACCGCGAAAGGCTCGCTGTGTCTGGTGCACCCGGACGGCACGGGCACATTCTTGAAGCCAAAGCCAGAGGCGTTTGACGGCGAGCGAGACTTGGATACGGCCCGGCTTGAGAGCGCTCTCGCCAGCGTCACCCATACCAAGGCCTACCAGCACGGCGTCGACAACATTTTGGGGGCTGTAACGAGCGGCAAGGCGCAGTACGGCGTGCTGCTTCGCCCGGTGCCGATTGCCGAGATCGAACGCACCGCCCATGAGGGCCTTTTGATGCCACCGAAGTCGACGTTCTTTGCCCCCAAGCCAAGGACGGGTCTCGTTTTCCGACAAGTCCGTTAACCGACCGCACTCAGCTCGATCGCCACGCGGTGGAGCGCCTTTTCGATCTTCTTGGCGGCGGTGGCGCGCAGCACATCAACGGCTTGGACCTCCGTGCGGCTACCCGTTGCGCCGCCTGCGGCAAAGAAGCGACGGCGCACGGATCCGAGCACCACTACCTCAGTACCCTTCGCTAACACCGGCGCGTCACCGCGTTGCAGGCTGACCGGCACGGATCGAGAGCCCCCTTCGCCGTCCCTGGTGGTGACCTCATAGGTCACAAACCAATCCCCTGATGGCAGGCTGCGTTGCACCGCGTCCGAGGACAGCGTTCCTCGCAAAACAACAATGTTCATGTCGAACCTCTTCACATGCTCGGCTACCAAAGGGGAAGTAGCCGTCACCGTACAGAGGGGGTGTCACAACGTTGAGAGACCTTTGTTGCGAGCGACGAAAGACAATCGCTGTGACGCCCCGGTCGGCCGCATACTCGTCTTCCAAACTGACGGTTCGTCCGGAACCGACACCTGCCAGTGCACAGAAGATGACGAAAGAGCCTCGGATCGGCTATCTTCTGGCACCCCAACGGAGGAAAACGTTTTTCATGGCCAGCAGCACCGAGTCCACCCCAACCGAGACCGAAACGTCCACCGACGTGGCCGAGTCACCCACTCCCGAGACTGTCGAGACCGGAGCGGCCGAAGCACCCGCCGCGGCCGAGCCGACCGTGATCGAGCCTGTCGCCGAAGCACCCGCCGCTTCGCCGAAGGCTGCGGCCCCGTCCAACTCCCGGTTCTCTGAGGCTGAGCGCACCCTGCGCAAAGAGCGCGTCGCCAAGGCGAAAGATGCGCTCGCCCGTTCTGTTGGCGTCAAGGGTGACCACGTTGCCCCTGCTCGAGCGTCGCTCAAAATGTACCTGCAGCGTCTGAACGAGCCCAGCCAGCCCGACGACGCCCGTTTCGAGTTGCTCATCAACGGCCCGTTCACCGCACCGCCCAAGAAGAAGACGAACGACCGCAAGTTTTAACCACCTCATCGGCGCCCGTAGTCCGGGGACTAACGACGTCAACTGCCCGGCCTCTCAACGCAGGCCGGGCAGTCTGCTGTACTGGCTCAGCGGCCGAGGCCGCCCAGCCGATACTCAACGTCGGCGAAGCCGGGCAGCACGTCATTGATCTGCCGGAACAACTGCCGGGCCCGAGGGACGTTGCCGGCTCGGTCGTACAGGTCGGCCAGCGCGTACCAGGTGCGGATGTGGTGGTCCTTCACCTTCTTTGGGGTGGCGGCAGCCGCCTTCTCAAGCAGCGCGATGGCCTCTTGGAACATCTCCCGGTCGGCAAGCGAGCCCGCGTAGACAATTCGTCCCTCAGCCACAATCTCCGCAGATGGTGACGCAGCCCTGAGTTCGTCCCAGAGTTCCTCGACAGTAGAGAACCGTTTGAGCGCGCGGTAGCAGTCGGCCAGGACCGGATGTTGGTCGTAGGAATCGGTGAGCAGGCGGTAGGCCTCCATCTCGCCTGCGGCCTGTCGCCACCGCTCCAGGCGGTACAGGGTGAGCCCGTACAGCTCGCGCACGGCAGCGGCACCTGGCGCTTCTTCAGCCAATTTGGCGATGATGCGCTTGGCGTCGCTGTACCGCTCCCGCTCAAAAGCGCCCCGAGCCGCGTCGAGCCGCTCCTCGAGCTTCACCGCCCGCTTCGCCCCGACGGCCTGCTGCAGCTCAACCACCACTTCCGGAGGCAACGGCTTGGACTTCGACCGTTCCCTGGGCTCCGAGTTCGGCTCGGCCCTTGCGACCGCTGCTTCAGCGGCATCACGAACCGGACCGTTGTCAATCCACTTCTCGGCCTGCCACGGTGCCTTTTCAAGGGGCTTCGCACCCGCAGATCGGGGACGGTCACTCTTACGAGGCGACGGCAACAGCGGCGCAGCGGCATCCAATCGACGATTCAACTGGCGAACCGGACGGGGGGCACGCTTTTCGTACGGCTCTGATGTGCGCTGGCTGGCCGAGCGGGGTCCGCTGCGCTTCTCACCGGACGGCCGGGCAGTCGTTGAGGACCGCTTCGGCGCGGTCTCACGTGACCCTGGGGCCACTTTGTCGTCGGCGAACCAGGGGCGGTCGGAGGGTTCTGGGACCTTGTTCGCAGTAGCGTCTGGACCGGAAGGTTGCCCTTTGCGAGCGGCGGCCCGGGCCGACCCGGGTGAGCGCCGGACGGAGGCAGATCGGCTGGCGGGACGATCTTCGGCACCATCCGTTTTGGGGCGCGAGAAAGAAGGGTCGTCAGAAGTTGGCACGCCGAAAGTGTAGGCGAAGCGTAACTCTGGGCGAAAACGACAACAACCCACAGATTGCTCTGTGGGTTGTTGTACTAGATAAATCCCGGCGACGACCTACTCTCCCAAGGGGTCTACCCCTAAGTACCATTGGCGCTGGTGGTCTTAACTGCCGTG
>JAYTKG010000468.1:0-2541 GCA_043730435.1 Acidimicrobiia bacterium
CGGCGCATACCTGCAGCTGATCACCGGCATCGCCATCCTTCTTGTTGTGCTGTACAACCCCGACGGCGTGGCCGCCGAATGGGCCAAGACGTTCCGGTACATGAAGCGTACGAAGAAGTTCGGTGAGTCGTATTTCATCAAGTTGTCCGATGTGTCTCTGCCCTACGACGCGAGCCATGACCAGCGCGTTGTCCCAAAGTCACTCATTGTCAGCGACCTGACTGTTCACTACGGTTCTGTCACAGCCGTAGATCACGTGGGATTCACGCTTGTGCCAGGTCGCGTCACCGGTCTGATTGGCCCCAACGGTGCGGGCAAGACGTCGCTTATCGACGCGCTTACTGGATTTACCCGTGCGGGTGGAACGGTAACGATCGGTGATGCGGACGTCTCGAACCTCGGCGCTTCGGCTCGGGTAAAAGCGGGCATGGCGCGTTCGTTCCAGTCGCTTGAGCTGTTCGAGGACACGACTGTGTTCGAGAACTTGAGTGTGGCCGCCGACCCGAAAGACCTCTTTTCCTACCTCCGTGACCTCGTATGGCCCATCATCCCCAAGTTCGGACCGGAGGTCGTCCGAGCAATCGAAGAGTTCGAGTTGGACGAGGACCTCCACCGTGAAGTGAGCGACCTGTCGTATGGCAAACGACGACTGTTGGCGATCGCCCGGGCCGTCGCGATGCACCCGAGCGTGTTGCTACTCGATGAGCCGGCGGCCGGCCTGAGCTCGGTCGAGAGCGTCGAACTCGCACGAGTCGTCCGTAGGCTCGCTGACGAATGGGGCATGGCGGTCCTCGTTGTGGAGCACGACATGAATTTCGTCATGGGGGTGTGTGATCAAGTGGTGGTCATAGATTTTGGCAAGAAGATCGCAGAGGGGACGCCGGAACAGGTGCGTAACGACCCGAAAGTGATCGCCGCATACCTCGGTGACAAGACCGACGACGAACTCGACATCGTCACCACCGATATTCGCAACCTCACGGTTGTGGGTGGGGTGTGACAACTATGAGCAGCGACCGCACAACCAGTGACACGAACCCGTTCGGGACCACCCATGTCCCGAACCTTCTCGAGACCCGCATGCTCAAAGCGGGTTACCTCGGGCGCGAGGTCGTCTCGGGAGTGAACCTCACCGTCCGGCCTGGCGAGGTGGTCGCCCTGCTGGGCCCCAACGGCGCAGGCAAGACCACCACGCTGCTCACGATCGCCGGCCAACTCGCCCCTGTAGACGGGATCGTGATGTTCAGCAACGTGCCCACCTTCACCCCGCTTTATCAGCGAGTGCGTGAGGGGGTGGGGCTCGTCACCGAGGAACGCCTGATCTTCACCAAGATGTCTACCCGCGACAACCTACGGATCGGCGGGGGCGACCTCGATCGAGCACTCGCCTTGTTTCCCGAGCTCGAGGTCCGTCTTTCCGTGCGCGCAGGCATGCTTTCGGGCGGAGAGCAGCAGATGGTCGCGCTGGCACGGGCGCTGAGTCGCGAACCCCGCATACTTCTCGCCGACGAACTCTCACTTGGGCTGGCCCCGATGATCGTCGACCGATTGCTTGGCGCGGTCCGTAAGGCGGCCGACGAGTTCGGTGTCGGCGCGCTGATCGTCGAGCAGCACGCCCGCAAGGCACTGAAATACAGCGACCGGATGTACCTCATGTCGCGGGGACGGATCCGGATGGAGATGACTTCGGCCGAGGCGCTCCTACGACTCGATGAAATCGAGGAGGCCTATATGGCCGGGACTTCGGAGACCGAGGAAGACCACATCGAACGCAAGCGCCGCAAGGACATCCGCCGGGCGTGGGGCCGCCAACGTGTCCGCGAGCGCGAGCTTCGCCGACTCACCGGCGATCAGGTGTCGCTGCGTCACACTTCCGAGGACAACGAACTCCTCGACCGCGACCAACAACGCCGGGATTGGCAGATGCGCGCTCGACGCGGCCGAAAGTTCTGAGCACCGAGCATCGATCTACCTGCAACATCAGCTACTTGCAGCATCAGCTACTTGCAGCATCAGCTACTTGCAACATCCTCCACATAAGTACCAGACCAAACAACCACAACAACCACAACAACCGTTATCCGAGGGGACATCACCATGGGTTACCGCACCGCCGAACTACCACCGGTCGACATCGACGAGTTCGCCAGCATCCCGTTTCTGCAGCGCATGAAGTTGCTACAGCTGCACTGGGTGGAAGCTGGTTTCGGCACGCCGCTCCAGACGGCGATGTTCTACGTCTGGAAGATCTTTTTCTACGGACTGTTCGGGCTGATCGTGGCCGGAGCATTCACGCGTGGCCTTGAGTTCAACAACATCGCCGGATGGTGGGACGAGCCGATTCTCTACCAAAAGCTTATGATCTGGACGATCCTCCTTGAGGTCCTTGGCCTGGCCGCGACCTGTGGCCCGATGGCGTTCCACTTCGACCCGCTGATCGGCGGAAGCCTCTACTGGTGGCAGAACGACACGATACGCATTCCTCCCTATCCGAACCACGTGCCTTTCACGAAGGGCAACCGACGTACTCCGTGGGACACC
>JAYTKG010000469.1:0-3234 GCA_043730435.1 Acidimicrobiia bacterium
GTGATTGTCCTTCTTGTTCGTCTTTAGGTGGCCCGTGAGGAGGTTGATGCGCTCGGTAAGGATGGCAATCTGCACTTCGGGAGAACCCGTATCGGTTGCGTGAAGCTTGTTCGCGGCAATCGTTGCTTGTTTATCTGGCAAGGTGAAAAGAACTTTCTTGTGATCCGCCCAGGAAGGGACGCGCTACCGGTGGCAGTCGCATCACGCCGCAGCTTCAGGCCGCAACGGACCTGTCAACTGTAGCAGCACCCCATCGAAAACGCTGCCTGAGGCCAAACCCTCCTCCTTGACTAGAGGATTCTTCTAGACGATAGTTCTTTCGTGTCCGTCGGTTCTCCCATGATCGAACTCAGCGCTGTTTCGCACGGGTTTGTCACCAAACAGGGCCGAACCGAGGCACTATCCGGCATTGACCTGTCCATCAGGGCAGGTGAGTTCGTGACGCTGCTTGGCCCGAGCGGCTGTGGGAAATCCACGCTGCTGCGCTTGACGGCGGGTCTGCTGCGTGCCGAGCACGGCCTCGTGAAGGTGAATGATGACTCCCCCGCCGCCGGGCGTGCTGCCAAGAACTTTGCTCTCGCGCCGCAACAGCCAGCCTTACTGGCGTGGCGAACGGTGCGTCAGAACGCCCGCCTCCTGCTCGATGTGAACCCCCAGCCGGGCGGCGGCGATGATGTGGTCGATGGCCTGCTTGATGAGGTCGGCCTGAATGATTTCGCCGATGCCTACCCGCACCAACTATCCGGCGGCATGCAACAGCGCGTCGCTCTGGTGCGAGCCTTTGCGTTGCAGGCTCCGGTGCTACTGCTCGACGAACCGTTCGCATCGCTCGACGAACTCACCCGGGCCGACATGCGACACCTGCTGCTGCGCTTGTGGAAGCACCACCAGTCAACCGCACTCTTTGTCACTCACTCGGTCGCCGAGGCAGTACTGCTCTCTGATTGTGTGGTCGTGCTGTCAGGACGCCCCGGAAAGATAGTTGCAGTTGAAACTATTGCGCTTTCCCGGCCCCGAACCGCAGAGATGGAAGATACCGACGAATTCGATCACTACGTCCGTCGACTTCGATCGTTGTTGCGGGGTGCCCCATGATCGCTCGAATCTCGCGCTGGACCGCCCCGCTGATCGGCCTCTTGATCTTCTTCGGGCTTTGGGAAGTGCTGCTGCTCGTCTTGGGAGTAAAGGCATTTATCCTTCCTCGTCCCAGTCGCATTCTGTCGGCGATGACTGCGGAACCGTCCTTCTTCCTACGTGAAGCATTGGTGACCGGACGGGAAGCTATTTTCGGCCTTATCGCTGCGCTGGGGTTGGCCTTCGTGCTCGCTGTTCCTATGGCGCGGTGGCGCTCCGTGGAGCGGGCAGTGCAACCGGTCGCCACGCTCATTCAGGTCATCCCCATCGTGGTGTATGCCCCTGCGTTCGTGATTTGGTTGGGCTTTGGCGGACTGCCGATCGTGGCGGTGATAATGTTGATCGCACTCGTACCACTGCTGTTCAACATGGTTGCCGGATTCCACACTGCCGATCCGGCCGCCATCGAACTCCTACAGTCAGTCGGCGCATCGCGTTGGGAGATACTTCGAACCCTGCAAGCCCCGAGCGCCGTCGCGTCGCTTTTCGCTGGCCTTCGCATCGCCGTGGGCCTCGCCCTGGTGGGGGCTGTCTTGGGCGAGTGGTTTGCCGGCGTCAGCCACGGCCTGGGCTATCAGATCCAAAAGGGAGCGAACCAAAACTCGGCGCCTCTTGTGTGGGCCTCGGCCTTTTCGCTCGGCGTGCTCGGTGGCCTCGCCCTGCTTGTGCTCTCGATGATCGAACACCGCGTACCCGGCGGCCGACCGCGGTCGTGACAGCTTGGCCTGAACCCCGCCTCTAGAGGAATTGACTAGAGGAATCTTCTAGATCAAACTTTCCTGGTGACATCTCGCCCCGAAGGGAAACGACAAGCTCTGCTCGACGCTGCGCTGGCGTTGTTCCTCGAACAGGGTGTGGTCGACACCACCGTCGATCAAATTCTCCAGCGTTCCGGAGCAAGCGTCGGCAGCCTCTATCATCACTTCGGCGGGAAAGAGCAGCTTGCTGACGGTCTCTATGTGGAGTGCCTTTCGGCGTACCACGACGTGGCGCTGGCTGGGCTGCGCAGCGCTGTGACACCCGAGCAGGGCGTGCGTTCCCTCGTCGATCATCACCTCAGTTGGATTGTTGATCATCGGGCGCCGTCGCAGTTCATTCTGGTGTACCGCGACCATGAGATCCGCCCTGCGGCCGAAAGCCTGCGGGCGCTCAACACCAACTTCTACACCGAGCTTGAGCACTGGATCGTGTCGCACGCCAGCCACGCCGTGCTGCTCCTCCCCGCTGTCATTTCTCAGTGGATCGGGCCCATGCATATGTACGCCCGCCACTGGCTGACCAGCACAGTGAAAACCACGCCTTCCGACGTGCGGACATTCCTGTCCGACGGCGCATGGCATTCCCTCCAACCTCTCTTCACTTCTGCCCCGAAAGGCTGATTCATGTCCCGTTCCCTTCGCTTCACCGCTGTCGCGCTCGGCAGCATGCTCGTCATCGCCGGATGCGGCTCGTCGAAGACCACCACCAAAGGCCTCGCCACCGTTGGCACCGTCACTGCGAAGGCCATCAGCTCCGATCGCTGCGCCGAGAACAAGAAGGCCGGAAAGATCACATACCTCACCGGTTTTGACTTCGCTGCGTCGGCTTCCATCGTTGAAGTGACCGTGGCCAAGGAGAAGGGCTACTTCGAAAAGATGTGTCTCGATGTAGAGATGAAGGCCGGCTTCTCGGCTGCCAACTACCCGCTCGTGGCGGCCAACACCGCGCAGTTCGCATCGGCAGGTTCTTACGTTGAGACGCTCAACTTCGCCAAGGACGGTGCCGAGTTCGTCACCGTTGCAGTGGACGGAAAGATCGGTATCGATGCCCTCCTGGTAAAGCCGGAGATCAAGGCGCTGGCCGATCTGAAGGGGAAGAAGATCGGCATCAAGGGTGCACTTCCGCCGGCCGAGGTAGCCATGCTGAACAAGGCCGGGCTGAAGCAGGGCACCGATTACGAGGAAGTTTCGCTGCAGGGTTTCGACCCGAACCAGCACTGGGCCACGCCGATCATGGCGCTGCCCGTCTACAAGTCAAACGAACCTGGCCAACTCGACGCCAAGGGGCAGAAGTACACCATGTTCGATCCGGCCACCGAAGGCATCCCCGGCAGCTTCGGTT
>JAYTKG010000470.1:0-2858 GCA_043730435.1 Acidimicrobiia bacterium
CAAGCAGTGGGTGAACGGTGTGGTTACCGGGCCCGCCTGCCCGGGCGGCAACTCCCCCGGCGACGGCAGTGCGGCCAACTTCAACGGTGGCACCTGTGCTACCCAACTCGGCACGTTCGGCGAGTTGTATGCGCCCTACGCAAGTGTTGTGAATCTCAACCAGCTCATGATGGGTATCGGCGACGTCGAACTGTCGCCTGACGCCAAGTCGATCCTGGCTACCAACCTCCATGACGGCCACCTGTACACCGGTCCGGTCGATGGCGACGGTGCGCTCACCAAGATCGACAGCCTTCCCGCATTTGCGAAGTCCGCCGACTGGCGACCATACGGCCTGTCCAACTACGGGGATCTCACGATCGTCACCTGGACCCAGATCGGACCGAATCAGACCACCGTTTCGTTCGGTGTGGCGTCGTACAGCTCGGCCGGTGTATGGAAAGAAATGGTCGCACCCATGAGCGGCGCCGAGCTCGCTGAAGGCGCTGGCCTCGGCGTGATGTCCGCCGCCGAAGTTGATGCCAACGGCCGTCTCAACGTCACGTTCATCCCCATCTACCGTCAGGCCACCGAGACCTTCGGTGAGGGGGTTTCTGCTCCGGTGATGCAGCTTGGCTCCAACGGAGTTGATCTCTGGTCCAACAATCTGGCCAGCGCATCACGACTCACGTCGTACTCCATCGACAAGGTCGATACGCCGTCGTTCGGTCGAATGGCCAACGACCAGGTCACCGGCCGAGTCGCCGTCACCACCGCAGACCCCTTGCACTTCCACTCGGGTGGCTTCACTGAGTACAACACCGATGGCACCAACGCCGGCCGCGAGCAGCTGACCTGGCGCGGTATCGGTGACGGCGGATACGAAACGGCGCCTCCAAAGACTGTCGACTCCGGCAAGGCAGCAACCGACACCGACCTGCTCGTGTACGACACGTCGTCGGCCAGGCCGTACTGGGATGCGTTTGCCTTCGGCAAGATGTCGGGCATGGGTGATCTTGAGAACCTCGCCAGCCAGGCCACCATCGGCAATCGTGCCTGGGCCGATGCCAACGGAAACGGCATCCAGGACGCTGGCGAAGCAAACATCGCGGGCGTTGCCCTCGAAGTGCTCGACGGAGCGGGTGCGCCCATCATTGATCCGGCCACCGGCGTCGGTGCAGTCGTCATCACCGACGCCAACGGCAACTGGGTACTTACCCTCGACGCCGGCACCACCGTGCAGGTTCGAGTCGCAGCCAATAACTGGACCGAAGGTCCGTTCGCGAGCGGTGGCGCCTACGCCGGTTGGAACCTGACCAAACCCGCGCAGGGTAGCGATGGGGCCATCGATTCCAATGGTGACCCGGCCACGCGCAATCTGCTCGGCGCGGCCGGTCAGAGCTTCCGCGCCGGAACCACCGACTTCTCATTCGATGTCGGTTTCGCCCAGGTGACGGCTCCCCCGGTGCCATGCATCAAGCTGCTCACCGAGGTGCAAGACAAGGACGGCACGTGGCTGGACGCCAATACCGCGGGTGCCGCGGCGGTCGTGGCCAATGACCGCACCACCGTGGTGTACCGATTCACGGCCACCAACTGCGGACTTGAACCGTTGAACGGCGTCACGATCACCACCGGCGTATCCGGCACGCCGACCATCACGGTCGGGGACCTCGCAGTGGGTGCCTCGTCTACAGCCACCACCGTCAACGCAGCCAAAGACCAGTTGCTCACCGCGGCGACGGTCACCGGCACGGGGGTCACATCCGGCACCGTGGTGAATGCTGCTGACCCGGCCCAAGCGGTGAATGCTGCGACGGTTTTGCCCAACGTCTTGCCCACTCCGTTGCCCGCTACCGGTTCGCAGTCCAACTCACAGTTGTGGGTGGCAGTCGGCCTGACGCTGATCGGTCTTTTGGCGCTGCATATCTCGCAGCATCGCAAGGCAGCCTGACCAACTCGCTCCGAACGGTTCCGGGCTCGCCAGCCCGGGACCGTTCGCGTTTTTTGCCGGGTTCTCTATGCTCGGCGTCGTGCCACACGTCGAGAGCGCCGGACTGCTGCTGTACCGAACCACGGGCGGGTTACTGGAGGTTCTCCTGGCTCACATGGGCGGTCCGTTCTGGGCGAGGAAGGACCAGGCTTGGACGATTCCGAAGGGCCATCGGGAAATTGGTGAGACCGACCTGCTCGCGGTAGCCGAGCGCGAGTTCGCCGAGGAAATGGGCTCAGCAGCTCCCAGCGGTCTGACCCTGGAACTCGGTGGCATCCGCACCGGCCAAAAGACGGTCATCGCGTTCGCACGCGAGGCCGACTTCAACGCCGACACCATTGTCAGCAACACGTTCACCATCGAGTGGCCCTACCACTCGGGCCGCATGGCCGAGTTCCCTGAGGTGGACCGCGCCTCCTGGTTCGAAATTGAAACCGCGGCCACGATGCTGGTGGCGAGCCAGGTCCCGTTTCTCAGCAGACTCGCGGCAGCGCTTCATCCAAATGAGTAGTGGACGTGCGCAGCATCTCGCCGTAGATAGTGCGATGAGCGGTGGCGGTGTCGTCCCATGAATAGTGGGCAGCGACAAGGTCACCGGCATGTACGAGACGACGGCGGAGCGGTTCATCGGTGGCCAGTGAAGCCAGCGCCTCAGCAAGCGCCTCGTCGTCACCGGGTTGCACGACCAGAGCATCGCGTCCGGCCGTGAGGTACTCACGAAACACGGGCAGATCGCAGACCACCGTCGGCGTGCCCGCCGCCATTGCCTCCAAAACCACCAGGCCCCAACCTTCGTTGACAGAAGGAAACGCAAAGGCATCGGCAGCGTGATACCAACCAACCATCTGGTCATCGGGCAGGGTGCCGAGTTCGACCACATCCCGAC
>JAYTKG010000471.1:0-3125 GCA_043730435.1 Acidimicrobiia bacterium
CGACGTGGTGAACGACACGCTGCTGCCGTGGTGCAGCTATCTCGACTGGGAAGCCGAACCAAGCATCGTGGCCGTCGCCAACGTGCAGCATCTCGGCACGCGCATGGAAGGTTGGCTCTCACAGCCCGCGCCGTCCGTTCTGGAAATGGCTCGTGCCCTATCCCCCACGCCAGCGCTCGGTGGATACCCGCGCAAGGAGGCCCTAGATCTCATTGCTGCGGTCGAAGGTATGGACCGCGGCCGCTACGGCGGTGCTGTTGGCTGGCTGGATGCCGATGGCAATGGCACCTTCGCCGTCGCCATCCGCTGCGCCGAAATTCAGGGTACCGAAGCGCGCCTGTTCGCCGGGGGCGGCATCGTGGCCGAGAGCGATCCGCTGGCCGAACTGGCCGAAACCCAGGCCAAATTCCAAGCCATGATCTCAGCCATCATCCGCCCGTAGCTCTGTTGTCGTTGTTGGTTGGCCCGCAACATCCAGCGACGACAAAGCGTCTATCGAAGCTCAATTTCGACGAAGACGATCTCCTGGCCGGTGTCATTGGCCACGTTGTGTTCGATACCCGCCAATCGCGTGTACGACTGGCCGAGCAGAATTGGCACCTGCCTCGAGTCCGTGGCCGATTCGATCGTCAGCGTTCCTCCAACCGTGGGCACGACCACGTAGTCGAGACCGTGGCGGTGTTGACCGGTTTCGGTGCCAGGAGCAAACCGCCACTCGGTCACAATGACCCGCTCATTGTCGATCTGTACGGTTGCCGTAGCCGGCGCTCGCAGTGCTGTCATGACGCCACTGTCGCATAGCCCTGGCGGAAAATCACTAGCGCGCTGCACTGATAGAGACCAACCTTGTCAGCTATGACGACGGTGAGCGCTGCCACAGCTTCGCCGACGCGTCGCGAGGTTTGGGTCGGATGGGCGTTGATCGTTGCTCCGGGTTGTATCTGGGGCTCGTCGTATTTATTCATCGCCGAGGGCCTCAACGCGATGCGTCCCGAAGGCATCACCTTTGTGCGAACGGTCATCGGATTCGTCTGTCTTTCGGTGGTTCCGGGCGTACGCAAGCCGGTGTTGCGCACTGACCGCGGCAGGGTGGCGCTGCTCGGCGTGATTTGGCTTGCCCTGCCTATGTCGATGTTCCCGTTTGCCGAACAGCGTGTCTCGTCCGCGTTGACCGGGCTGCTCAACGCGGCCACGCCCTTGTTTGTCGCCGTCGTCGCAGCAGGACTAGCGCGCACGCTGCCGTCGAAGGGCGTTCAGGTCGCCGTCGGCGTAGGCTTAATTGGCTCGCTCCTGATCGCCACTCCATCGCTGGGTGAAGGCCGAAGCTCTGCCGTCGGTGTCGGACTCATCATGGCCGCACTGATGTCGTACGGATTCGCACTCAACCTGGCGCGACCGCTTCAGCAACGCAACGGCGCGCTCCCGGTCATCTGGCGGGCGGTGGGCATCGCTGCGATCCTTACCGCACCCACGGGGCTGAATGCCGCGCTCGACGCCCGCTGGACCGCACCGGCAGTATTGTCGATGCTGGCGCTGGGAGCGTTGGGTACTGGCTTGGCCAACGTGATGGTGGCTACCGCAGCCGGACGCACCACCGCGGCGAGGGCGTCGGCCATGGGATTCATCATCCCGGCAATGTCGTTACTGCTCGGCGTTGTGGTACGCCACGAACACGTGAATGGTCTGTCGATCCTTGGCGCCGTCGTATGCGTTGGCGGAGCGGTGCTGCTCACGCGAGCAAAGTCGTAGCTACTGCCTTGAGGGGCAGAAGTCGTTCAGAACACACTCGTGACAGCGCGGCTTTTTGGCGTCGCACACCCGACGACCGTGGAGGATAATGCGCAAGCTGAACTCGCCCCGTTCGAGCGCAGGCACCATTTCGTTTAGAACGAGCTCGACCTTCACCGGATCTTCCTCGGTGGTCAGGCCGAGCCTGCGAGACAACCGCAGCACGTGCGTGTCGACCGGGAGACCGGGCAGCTTGAACGCCACCGAACGCACGACGTTCGCGGTCTTGCGGCCCACGCCCGGAAGGGTGACGAGGTCTTCGCGTTCCGTTGGCACCTCACCATCGAACTTGTCGAGCAACAACTGCGCCATGGCCATGATGTTGCGAGTCTTGGCCTGATAAAATCCGGTGGACCGAATCATCTCTTCCACATCGCTCGGATTCGCTGCGGCCAGATCAACCGGTGTGGGGTACGCCGCAAACAACGCTGGCGTCACCATGTTCACCCTCACGTCGGTGGTTTGTGCCGACAGGATCGTGGCTGTCAGCAGCTCGAACGGACTGCGGTGGTCGAGCTCGCATTCGGCATCGGGGTACTCCAGCGACAGCCGTTCGTTCACCAGCTTGGCGCGGCCTTGGGGCGAACGTGGTTTGGCCATCGGGTCACCTTAGAGGTTGGAGCCGACCAAATCACCGAGCACCTGAGCGACCAGAAGCGCAATGGCACCACCGATCACGACCCGAGCCGCGGCCTTGGCAACGGGCGCACCGCCAAGGCGGGCACCGGCGAAGCCCAACCCACCCAGGCCGATAATGGTGGCGATGATGATGGCGATGGCACGCGCCGACGACGGAAGGACTAGCGCCACGAGGAACGGTATGAATGCGCCGACCGCGAAGCTGCTGGCCGAAGCGAGTGCGGCCTCGGTTGGTCGCGAGAGGTTTTCGGGGTCGATGCCGAGTTCCTCCCGGGCATGATGAGCCAGCGCATCGCCGGCCGAAAGTTCGGCCGCAACCTGGTCGGCCAGCGCCCGCGACAGGCCGCGTTGACGATAAATGGCTGCCAGTTCGGCCTGTTCGGCCTCGGGGGTGTGCAACAGCTCGTGGCGCTCTTTGTCCAGGTCAGCGTACTCGGTATCGCGTTGGCTGGAGACCGACGAGTACTCGCCAACAGCCATGGAGAGCGAGCCAGCCACCAGCGCGGCGAACCCGGCTGTGAGCACCGATTGACGGCTTGCATTGGCTGCGCTCACACCCAGCATCAGCGAGGCGGTAGACAACAGCCCGTCGTTGGCACCCAACACCGCTGCTCGTAGCAAGGCCCCCTTGTCACCTCGATGGACTTCGGCATGATGGCTAATACGCGTTGCGGGACTCATAGCGCGACGAGCCTACC
>JAYTKG010000472.1:0-5763 GCA_043730435.1 Acidimicrobiia bacterium
TGCACCACCGAGCTCGGCTACGTGGCCAAGATCAAGCCCGAGTTCGACAAGCGCAACGTGAAGGTCATCGGCCTGTCGGTCGACTCGGTCGAGAGCCACGTTAAATGGGAGGGCGACATTGGTGAGACCCAAGGCACGCCCGTCAACTTCCCCATGATCGGGGACGAGGACAAGCACGTTTCCGACCTCTACGACATGATCCACCCGAACGCCAATGACACTTTCACCGTTCGCTCGGTGTTCGTCATCGGTCCCGACAAAAAGGTGAAGCTCACTATCACCTACCCGGCCTCCACCGGTCGCAACTTCGATGAGATCCTGCGCGTCATCGACAGCCTGCAGCTCACCAGCAAGTTCAGCGTGGCCACCCCGGTCAACTGGAAGAACGGCGGCGACGTCATCATTGGTGCCGCCGTCAGCGACGAAGACGCCAAGGTGAAGTTCCCCGGCGGTTGGACCACGGTCAAGCCGTACCTGCGGGTCCTCCCCCAGCCCAAGTAACACCAGTCCGAACACAACGCCCCGCCCGAAACGGGCGGGGCGTTTTCGCGTCTCTATGCTCCGATGGTTTGGATCTTGGCGACAGGGATGCGCATCGGTTGCGTAAGGGTCTCGCTCGGGAACGCAACCGTGCCCGGCCCGGTGCTACTGAACACGAAATCCCACTCAATCGAAACGCCAGCAAAGAACTTCAAGTCCTCGGCATCCTTCGACGTTTCCCGATACGTGTACTGACATTCCATCACCGCTACCGGCAGCTTCGGACACACAAACGGCTCACCATCTGACGTGCCCGAATGAAACGTCACGACTTTGGCCACCGGCTGAATACTGATCGCGAACCCTGACGACAACGTTGCCGTCGCCGCAGGAACCGTCAACTGCTCAGGCATGAAATAGATGTTCGTGGGCCACGACCGATACTGCAAACCAATCGGCCCCAACAACGGCATCTGCGGCTCGATCGTCGTCCTCGCCCTCTCATACGTCGCCCAGATCACCGACTCATCCGTCACGATCTCCCACCACCGGAACGTCCCCGTCGGCTGCGCATCGCACACCCGCTCCTGCAGAATCGAGGTGACGTGGTCGACCACTTTCACCCCGGTCGCCGAAATCGCCCGCGGATCCCGAAGGTCATAGTTCACCCAAACACACACCGGCTGCGGCGGCCCACTCGCGCCAGGCCCTGCACCCTCCGACTCGGCAGCACTCGACGCACGCCCATCAGGCGTTCCAGCACCCACGCCGACCGACAAGCCCGCGCCGTTTGCCGAAACCGAAGCCACCGTCGTCACCGTCGTGCCACCAGACACTCCGGGGCCGTTATCAGCTCTCGCCTGCCCCGAGATCGACAAACAGATCGCAGTGGCCACAATGCCGAGAACTATTTTGCGGGGCATTTGTTGAATCCTTCGTACTTCGTCATCAGTCTTAAGTCGGCAACGAGCCATCGTTTGCCAACGAGCACCATCTGAAACACCATGTCGTACGTGGATTTGGTATCGTCCGAAACGATCTCTCCACCTGCCGCCTTTTCATTCGGTTCGTAAACGATGGCAGTCGACCAGAGGCAGACAGTCACGTCAGCCGACTGTCGATCCGCACCCAGAACAGTTCCTTTGGCGACCAGGTAGCTCGGATCCTCGATGTTGGTGCGCACCCGAAAGTTTGCAGCCCGATAGTCCGCCACCGACTTCGACATCCTGTCTCGTTGAGCACTGCCCTCTGGGGTGAACGACGTCGGATCGCACGAGTCGATAGCTAGATAGCAACCCTCACGATCCACCATCCAGTTCTGGACCGCGGCCTCGGCCACTACCACTTCCATCTTTTTCGCCGCAGTGGTTGACGTGGTCGTAGCCGGAACCACCGGTGCCGTCACCGCAACCTGCGTGCTCGGTGCCGCAACGCCAGTCGTCGTCGTTACCGACGCGGCGCGCAGGGACGATAACGCCGCTGATGGCTTTTCCGACCCGGCGCATGACGCAAGGCCGAGAAGCACGAATGGAAACAGGATCCGCAAAGAACGCATTCAAAACGATAACCGGTCGCTCAATGCCAAGGAAGAGGCCGAGCGGTTCTTAACCGACTGCTGCGGCAACTTGAGACGGAACCAACGAGAACCGACAAGAGATGGCGATCAGCCGCACGGATGACAGGCACTCAGCATGCCGATGGACGCTGATGGCGCCAGCGGTCGCTACCGTTAGCTCACTATGGCGACGCGTCCGCACCCGATCTTGTGGTTCCGCCGCCATCCCCGGGTCGCCGATACCCTGCTGGCGGTCGTCACCGCTGCCCTTGCGGTCGCTGTCATTCTGACCAACCAGCCGGACGACACGCTTCCGGGACTTCGCATACCCCGCAGCGCAGACGGGTTCGCCGTCGGCCTCGTCACCGTTGGCGCCCTGTCGTTGATCTGGCGACGGGTAAAGCCACTACCGGTATTGGTCGTCTCACTGGCCATGCTTATTCTGCGAGAGCGACTGAACTACCCGGCTGGTAGTGACTCGCTGTCCCCCATCATCGCGGCATACACGGTGGCCGTCACCACTGACGCACGACGTCGCCTGGCATGGATCGCTGGCATCGTGCTAGCCGTCGTCACGTTCTTCACTCTCTTCGATCTCGGTGCCATCACCACCGGAAATTTCGTCGGTGCGCTCGTTAGCAATGTGGTCGTGTTCGGCACAGCGTTCCTGCTTGGCGACAACATGCGCCAGCGCCGTCAGAGATTGGTCGATCTACAGCAGCGCAACGCGTTCCTTGAACGCGAGCAAGGTCTGCTGGCTGATCGCGCCGTGGTCGCCGAGCGCACCCGCATCGCCCGTGAGCTTCACGACGTCGTTGCGCACTCGGTCAGCGTGATGGCAATTCAAGCGGGCGGCGCTCGTCGCGTCGTCCACACCAAACCCGATCTCGCCGTCGAGGCACTCACCACTATTGAGACCACGGCACGCCAAACCCTCGACGAACTCCGCAGCTTGCTCGGCGTGTTGCGCACGTCGGACCCCGCGCCGGAGAATGCGCCGCAACCAGGTATTTCTGATCTGGACACGCTCGTCCACGCCGATCCGAAACTGGCCGTCACGCTCACCGTCAACGGCGAACAGACACCCATACCGGCCATGGTCGATCTGTCGGCCTACCGCATTGTGCAAGAGGCGCTCACCAACGTGCGCAAGCACGCCGGGCTCACCTCCGCCGCTGTTGCGGTGGCCATACGCTATTTGCCGGACTCCGTGGAGGTTGAAGTGGTCGACGATGGTCGTGGCGCAGCAGCCAATCAGTCAGGCAGCGGTCATGGCCTGACCGGCATGCGCGAACGCGCCGCCCTGTGTGGCGGGCGACTCGATGCCGGGCCACAGCCGGGGGGCGGCTGGTTCGTTCGCGCCACGCTGCCGGTTGCCCCATGATTCGTGTCGTGGTGGTCGACGACCAGCACCTCGTCCGCACCGGGTTCCGCATGATCCTCGAAGCCGAAGACGACATCGCCGTCGTCGGTGAAGCCACCAACGGCATCGAAGCAGTCGAGGTCGTCGCCCGCGCCAATGCCGATGTCGTCTTGATGGACATCCGCATGCCCAAGCTCGACGGCATCGAAGCCGCTGGCCGCATCACAGCAGGTGCGAACCCACCGCGCATTCTCGTGCTCACCACCTTCGATCTCGATGAGTATGTGCACGCGGCTCTGAGAGCCGGGGCCAGCGGGTTCCTACTGAAAGACACACCACCTGAACAGTTGGTCGACGCCATACGCATCATCGCGGCCGGCGACGCGGTGGTCGCCCCCAGCGTCACCCGACGTCTAATCGAGTCGTTTACCAAGGGCGTCAACATCACGCCACCCGCATCGCTGAACGACTTGACCGATCGCGAAATGGAAGTGCTCCACCTCGTGGCCAAAGGCCTTTCCAACGCCGAGATTGCCAAGGACCTGATCCTTGGCGAAGCCACCGTGAAAACCCATGTCGGCCGAGTCCTCATGAAGCTTGGTCTGCGTGACCGCGTGCAGGCCGTGGTGTTCGCCTATGAGACCGGCCTCATCTCCCCCGGCGACGGCTGACCTACTCCACGAGGGCAACGGGCTCATCCCAGCGACCAAGCGCCGTCAACCGCAAGGACGACGCCGAATCACCTCTGAAGCGGGCGACTCCCCGGTAGCAAGTTGAGACAACGGATGTATGCCAAATACATCGCTGACCGCACCGTCCGTTCCCATGTCCACCGCCACCATGGCGGCGGGCGCCGTTGATGCCTCCAAGGTGTACGGCAAGGGCGAGAGCGAAGTCCGCGCCATCAACGGCGTGAGCGTCGGTTTCGAACAGGGAAAGTTCACCGCCATCATGGGCCCGTCGGGCTCGGGCAAGTCCACCCTCATGCACTGCGTGGCCGGCCTTGACCGCCTGACCGGAGGCGACGTCTTCATCGGTGACACCTACCTATCGACACTCAACGAAAAGAAACTGACCCAGCTTCGCCGCGACAAGATCGGCTTCATCTTCCAATCGTTCAACCTGGTGCCCACCTTGAACGCCTTGGAGAACATCGTGCTGCCGATGTCGCTCGCCGGCCGCCGACCCGACCAAGTGTGGCTCGACAACGTGGTCACCACCGTCGGCCTCGGCAACCGCCTCACCCACCGACCATCCGAACTCTCGGGCGGACAGCAACAGCGCGTTGCGGTAGCCCGTGCACTCGCCAGCCGACCCGACATCATCTTCGCCGACGAACCCACCGGCAACCTCGACAGCCGCACCGGCACCGAGATCCTGTCGTTCATGCGCCGAGCCGTGAAGGAACTGGGCCAGACCATTGTGATGGTCACCCACGACCCGGTCGCCGCCAGCTATTCCGACCGGGCCATCTTCCTGGCCGACGGCAACAGCGTGGATGAAATGCTTGACCCCACCGCCGAACGCACCCTCAACAAAATGCGTGGACTGGGTGACTGATCATGTTCCGTCTCGCTCTCAAATCAGTCTGGGCCCGCAAGGTCAAACTTGGCCTGCTGGTCGGCATCATCATGGCGTCGGTCGGTTTCATCGTCGGCACCTTCACCTTCACCAACACCATTAACAAGGGCTTCGACAACCTGTTCGCCACCGTCTACAAAGACACGGCGGTCGTGGTGCGAGGCCAGAAGCTCTCCAACGATCCCGATGACTCCAACTTCGGTGCTCGAAACATGGTCACCAAACAAGCCGTCGAAAAGGCACGAGCTGCTCCTGGCGTCAGAAGCGCTGATGGCGTCATTGAGGTGCCGCTCACGGTACTCGACAAGCAGAACAAGCCGATCGCAAACAGCAGCGGTGCCTACGCTCGCAAGTGGTTCGAGTCCCCCGCCAACGCCAGCAAACTGGTGGAGGGAGTCACGCCCACCAAAGACGGGGAGGCGGTCATCAATCGCCACCTCGCGAAGAAGGCCAGCCTGAAGATTGGCGACAGTGTGAAGATCGCCCTCGGCGATCAACCGGAGTCACTCAAGGTCGTTGGTATCGCCACCTTCGGCACGACCGACGGCACCGATCTTGATGTCTTCGTTGACGAGGCAACCGCCTTTCGTCTCGCCCAACGACCCGACGGCTACGACCAGATTTGGATCGCAAGCACATCAGGTACCTCCCAAGATCAAGTACGTGATGCAGTCGCCACAGCCGTCGGCGACCCGACCAAGAACGACGTCATCACCGGCGCCAAAATCACGGCAGAAATCTCAAAGGAGATCCGCGCCGTCCTCTCGGGCTTCTCGAAGTTCCT
>JAYTKG010000473.1:0-2087 GCA_043730435.1 Acidimicrobiia bacterium
CACCGAACCTGGCAATCAAGGCGACACCCACGACCTCGCCCTCGCTCTCGTCACCCCAGCAACGACCAGCCGCGGCCTGTACGTCGAGATGACCCGCGGCCGCCACGAAAACACCGCGCTCGTCGTCACCGGGGACCAGAGCATCGAATCCGCCATCGATGTCCTCACCCAAGTCCTCGCCAGCGACCGCGCCGACACACCAGCCATCGCTCAGCGCCGGGAACTCGCAGCCCAGATCCCGCCGTTCGTTCGAGCCCCAGAACTCCAGCCCCGATGCCAAATCCCCGACTGGTGGCACACTCTGCGCGCCGACACCCAAGCATCTCTGATCGCCGTCGAAGCAGACATCAACAAAACGATCGGCGAACAAGACGCACGCGCCGAGCAGCGGCGCTCCGCCCGCGCCAGCGTCGACCGAGCGTTCGCCGATCTCAACCCGCACCGGCAGACACACAACAACGCCAGCAAAAGGCTGGACCGCGCCGAATCGACACACCACGACGCAGCAGCACAACTCGACAAGGTCGGCCTTCGAGGTCGCCGCACAGCCCGACAGCAACTCGCCGACGCGACTTTCGAACTTGTCGATGCCCAAAGCGCATTCGAGTCGATCAACGCAATTTGGCAACCGCCTCGACAGACCGCCGACAGGGCAAGTCGCAACTACGAGCTGCTGTGCGAAACCCACGACCTCCAAGACCGCATCGACGGCCACCGCCAACTACCAGAACGCCACCAAACCCTCACGCAACGAGTCAACGCCCTCGATACCTGGCACCACTGGGCCGTCGGCGGCGCAGTCACCGCTGAGGCCGCCAACCTCAGTGTCGAAGTCCTCGGTTCCGGCAACGACCCGTGCTGTCGCGCCCTCGCCGACGCCATCTGCAATGTCACGCCAGATTTGGTTGCCGAACGCGAAGTATCGCCAATTCCCCTCGACCTGGTATACCCGGTGACCGACCTCCGGAGCTGACGCCGCCATGATCTCATCGTACAAATCAAAAGGGCTGTGCCAGCAAACCGAAGCGAACGTTCCTGGCGCTCCGGGAGGCTGCGAACGGGCGGAACGTAGCGTCGTTTCGTACCAACGCCAGGCGTACTCGTCCCACGGCATTATCCCCGCGATATTGGCATTGGTCGCTCAGAGCCACACGCGGGTGCAGGAGGGAAACTTTGTGAATGACCATAACGGCAACACAACTCAGGTTTGTGAGGCGGTGACATCAGTGTGCGTGGCGGGATCGGAATTCCAACCACATTGGCTTGGTGATTGAGAGCACACTGAGACTCCAGAATTGATTCGCAAGGTAGATGTGGTCCGTGAGCGTGCCGTCAACGACACAGGCTCTACCAATCAGAGAAGAAAACTGCGACAAGTTGTATTCCGCTACTTCAAGGTAGATCTTTCGGAAGTTCCAGCCCGCGAACAGGTAATCGACGAGGAGCGTAAACGCCTCTACAGATGCGAGCGCCGCCTTCACTGGGCTGTGCTCGGAGTCATTATCAAAGCGCCCGAGGGCGGCATAGCAGTGGCCGTTTCGGAAATCGGCGCTGTAGGCGGTCGCAATACCGATCTCCTCGCCAGTAGGCACTCGAATGATGAATGTTGCGAGCACTCCGTCCCAAATGGATTCTGCGTACGCTTGCGGGTTCATGTGTTGGCCTGCAAGCCGCCAGCGAAACGCGAAAGATGTCCCCGCTTCCCAGCCATAGAGCAATGGAAGGTCGTCGACTGTAATCGGTCGTAGGCTGCAGGATTTTCCGTTGAGTGTTGCGTCAACCATCCTGTCCGTCCGAGGCTTCGACGGGATCCGAGAGGAGGTGTCGTCGTAAGGCGATGACCTCGGACAACGAAAGATTCATGGCTCTCGCTACCTGCTCATCGTCCAGAAAGGTATAGCTCGAGTCGTTCGCAATTTCAATGCCTCCAGACCCTTCCAAGTCCTTTGTGGGGATGGCAACCAACAACGACTTGAGTTTGCCGGTCGATCCCTCGACAATCTCGAGGTGCAACGTAGTGTCGATGACGGTGTCAATAAAAGCGAGGTAGACCAGCGGGAACGCCGCCGAATCGACGATCCCCGTCA
>JAYTKG010000474.1:0-2776 GCA_043730435.1 Acidimicrobiia bacterium
CAGCTGATGGTGACGACGCGGAAGGATTCCGCTGCGCTGCCGTCGGGGAGGCCGACAGATCTGGCGGTGTTGGTCGCCCATTCCCGCACCATGGTGCCGACGCGGGTAGGTTCGGTGAACTGACTTTCGTGACTCATGAGGGCGGCGATCTTGCGGTCGACGTTGGCGGTGATGTCAATGTGGTGATTGCCATCGCCCATGCCCATGATCCAGGCTTCTCGCACGGTCCAGGGTTGGAAACCTTCGGCGACCAACTCGGGGTACCAGAAGGCGTTTTGGGCGTCGGGGTAGATGGCGCAGAGGGCGGCTTCACCGGCCGCAAGGTGATCAGGATGTCCAGCGAAAATACGGTCGAGGTTGCGGGTAGCACTTTGCACAATGACGACCTGCGGGCGAACGCGACGGATCACGCGAGCGAGGTCTTTACGCAAGGCCAAACTCGATTCGAGGTAGCCGTCGGGATAGCCCAAAAAGATGAGGTCGTTCACGCCGACCTGCTTGGCTGCCATGGTTTGCTCTTGGCGCCGAATGCTGCCGATGTCGCTACGAGCCACGGCCGGGTCGAAGCCGCCGGCGTCGCCGTCGGTGACGATGCAGTACGTGACATCGATACCCGTGTCCGTCATGGTAGCCACCGTTCCTGCGGCCCCAAAGTCGACATCATCGGGGTGCGCAGTCACCGTAAGCACACGCTCGATCTGATCAAAGGAAAGGCCCATGCCTCCAGATTAGAGGCGTATCGGCCAAGATGATCGACTGTGATCGACGTCTCCCGCTCCTTCCTCGACCTTGACCTTGCCGAGCTTCACCGTCGGAGGGGAAACAAATGGTCGAGGTATCCGCAGGAGATTCTGCCCGCATGGGTCGCAGACATGGACTATCCGCTCGCCCCATGTATCGCGGATGCGCTCTTGGACGCCGTCCGCCGGGGCGATGTTGGTTACCCACCGATGACCACCGACATCCCAGACGTCTTGGCCGCAAGGGCCAAACAGCGGTGGAACTGGACGGTGGCGCCCGAGCGCGTCCACCTCATGCCCGACGTGGTGCAGTCGATCGAGTTGCTGATCGAGCTCTTCTCCTCGCCCGGCGACGGCGTGTTGATCACTACACCGGTCTATCCCCCATTTCTAAACGTCACCGGCGGCTTGCATCGGCGGATCATCGAGAGCGTCTTGCTGCCGGACGGCACGCTCGACGCAGACAACCTTCGCGCCACCTTTGCCAAGGAACGGCCCCGCATCGTGCTGCTGTGCACACCCCACAACCCATGCGGCCGCGTGTTTCGCCGACACGAACTTGAGCTCATCACCTCCCTGGCCTTGGAGCACCATGCGCTGATCATCAGCGACTAGATCCATGCCGAACTTGTCTTCCCCGGATTCACCCACATTCCAACCGCATCGCTCAGCCAGGAAGTTACAAATGCAACTATAACGGTGACGTCGGCCTCGAAGCCGTTCAATATCGCCGGTCTGCGCTGTGCTCAGGTCATCAGCGGCTCGGCAGAGTTGCACCAAAGAGTCACCGAGCACCTCGCCATCGCCAAGGACGCGGTGGGCAGCCTGGGCATTGTTGCCACCCTTGCCGCATGGACCCCCGAAGGAGACGAGTGGTTGGCGGCCTGTTTGACGCAGATCGAAGCCAACATGCGTCGCGTAGCGTCGTGGGCCGCCATTCACAGCATTGGTTTCCACCTGCCCGAGGCGACGTATCTGGCGTGGCTGGACTTTCGGCCCGTTGACCTCGGCCATCATCCCCAGCAATGGCTCTTACACCACGCCCACGTAGCGCTAAACCCCGGGTCCGACTTCGGTCGCCCGGGACATGGACATGCCCGCCTGAACGTGGCAACCAGCCCGGCGATCCTCGACCAGATACTCGCGCGCATGAGTGACGCCCTCGCTGAGCGGTAACGCCCAGGTTCATGGGCCGCTTCGAACGACTCGCACTACCGTCTGCGCCGGTTGCGGTCGTTGATCCGTTGCCCTTGGAGCAACCGGTCGGCTAGCGCGGGATGCCGTCGCGCCAGTGGCGGCGGCAGAGCAGTTCGTAGCGCACCGTGTCTCCGAACAGATGTTGATCGGGGTCGATGTCGGTATCACCCACCACCACTACATCGCCTTCATAGACGACCTTGCCATTGACTAAGCGGGCGTTGTGGGTGGCTCGGGCGCCGCACCAGCAGCGAGCCTCTACCTGCATCGGCACTCGCTCGTCGGCCACTTCCATGAGGCGTTTCGTTCCCTCGAACAACACACCGCGAAAGTCGGTAAGGAGACCGAACGCGAAGACGTCAACGTTGAGATCATCCACCACGCGGGCTAGCTGATCGCACTGCGCCGGCGAGTAGAACTGCGTCTCGTCGCACACCAGGTAGTTGAGGTTGTGCGATGCCGACGCCATCTGAAAGATGTCCATCGTCTCGGTCACTTCGATGGCGTCAGATGACACTCCGAGTCGGCTGGAGACCCGGCCGCCGGACCGATCGAGCCGGGTGAGCAGCATGCCGCGCAGCTCGGCCTCCCGCAGGTTGTGGTGGATCTGGAGAGCCACAGTGGACTTCCCCGACCCCATTGTCCCGAACGAAAACTTCAGCACCGCCATCGTCAGAACACCTTCCCCATCACGAAGGGTCAGCTTAGGCGCAGGACGTGCGGGAGTTCTGTAGGTCGAAAGCAACGAGGCCGACCTCGGAATGATCCGGTGTCGGCCTCGCTTGGGTTGGGTCCTGCTGATTGGGAGCGGCAGTTACGAGACTCATCAGCAGTGCTGC
>JAYTKG010000475.1:0-1533 GCA_043730435.1 Acidimicrobiia bacterium
GTGATCCTTGTTGGGGTCGGTGTCGATTTCGCCTTTGTCGGTATCGGCTCCGATTGAGGGGCCAAGGATGGGTGGCGACGTTCGGCCGGTACTGTCCAGGCGACCGAGACCATGACCCGATTCGGTGCGTCCGATTGCGGCCAGCAGCTCCCACCGAAGGCCGCACTTAGCGTTCTCTGCGCCTACACCCACGGCAGCACGACGGTAGGCGTCGTAGGCGACGGTGGTCATCCCATCGATCGTTCCGGGGGCCAACGCCACGACGGACTGGGTGAGCTGCTCGGCGACCACTTTGGATGTGACGCGGCTGTTGCTGATTTCCAACGCCAAGCGAGAGACGGCGTCGCGGGCATGATCTCGGGCGGCGAGCGCGTCGGTCAGTTCGCGGCTGGCTTGACTACCTCGCGAGTTCGCGGCGCGGATGAGGTCGACGGTGTGGCGGTTGTTGATCTGGATCATGCCGAGGCTCCACGCCGCGTCATTGCTGTTGTTTTGTCCGATCGCCAGCGCCATGGCGTAGGACTGGCTACTGGCATCGCCGCGCAGATAGGCGGTGACAGCCTGTTTTTTGGCGTCATTCACGAGTTCGCTCGCGCTGCGCTGGGCTTCGGTGATCGAACCGCCTAGCTTCGTTACTTTCGCCTCTGCGGCGTCAAGATCAGCGGCCAGCGCGGGCAGTTTGGCCTCGAGCGCGGCCACGGCTGCGTTTACCTGGCTGGCTTTGGCGGCCAACGCAGCGGGCGTGTCGGCTTCGGGAGTTGTCGGCGGTGGGTCGACCGGAGAAGTCTGCGCCGTCGCTAAAGTAGGCACAAGAAGTGCGGCAACGAAGCAGGAAACGACGAGACGACGACCGAGGGACATGACGGCGTCAGTGTATGACGGGCTTGCCAAATTTGAGTCGCACCAGAGTGTCGCGGGAGCCGACGCCGTCAGAACAGGTAGCGGGTGATCGTCTCGGACACGCATGAGGGCTTGGTGGAACCTTCGGTTTCGAGCGTGTACTCGACGATCGACTGGACCCAGCCGCCCGGCAGTTCTTCTACCGAAAGCAGTTTCGCTCCGAGTCGGAGTTTTGCCCCAACGGGCACGGGCGACATGAAACGAAGGCGATTCGAGCCGTAGTTCACGCCCATCTTGACGCCCTCGACCGCCATCAGTTGCGCTCCGAGCCAGGGGATGAGTGACAAGGTGAGATAGCCGTGAGCAATCGGTCCACCGAACGGTGACTCCTTCGTGGCTCTCTCGACATCAACGTGGATCCACTGGTGATCGCCGGTGGCATCAGCGAACTGATTGACCCGTTCCTGAGTCATGGTGACATAGTCGGTGTAGCCAAGGTGGCTGCCCACCGCGGCTTTCAGTTGGTCGAGTCCATCGAAAATAGTCCGGGCCATTTTAGAAGGTTAGGCGCCCATGGCGTGGTGACCGCCGTCCACATGGATCATCTCGCCAGTGGTCATGGGGAACCAGTCCGACATCAGCATGACGCATGCCTTCGCGACCGCCGTGGAGTCGGTTACATCCCAACCGAGC
>JAYTKG010000476.1:0-5156 GCA_043730435.1 Acidimicrobiia bacterium
CTTGCTGGGGAGGGTGAGGGTGACAGAAACCACCTCCGATAGAGTTGTGCTTGTGCCGACCCGCTACGACCACACCCGAGAGACCCTCGCCACCGCGCTCACGGGCGAGCCTCGCTACCGCGTGGACCAGGTGTGGGCCGGGCTTTACGAGCAGTTGGCCGAGCCGGGCGAGATCACCAATCTGCCCAAGACGCTACGCGCCAAGCTCGATACTGAACTACCACTCGCATTGACGCCTGCGATGGAACGGGCCAGCGGTAATGGGGACACCATCAAGTTCGTCAGCCAGATTGAGGGCGGTCACCTCATCGAAACGGTACTGATGATCTACAAGGATCGGGCCACGGTTTGCATCTCCACCCAGGCTGGTTGCGCCATGGCCTGTGACTTCTGCGCAACGGGTCAAGCAGGTTTCAACCGGCAGCTGTCGGTCGGCGAAATCGTCGAACAGGTCGTGCTCGCCAGTCGCAAAGCCCGCCGTCTCGATCGCCGGGTGTCGAACGTGGTGTTCATGGGTATGGGCGAGCCGATGGCCAACTACGACAACGTCTGGGGCGCAGCCGTTCATCTCAACCGTGACCTCGGTATCGGCGCCCGTCACCTCACCATCTCCACCGTCGGCATCATCCCCGGCATACGGCGTCTGGCCACCGAGTCGTTGCCCGTGAACCTGGCCGTGTCGCTCCACGCCGCCAACGACACCTTGCGCAACACCATGGTGCCCATCAACAAGCGCTACCCGTTAAACGATCTCATGGAGGCCTGCAGCGATTACCTGCTTGCGTCCAACCGACGACTCACCTTTGAGTGGGCGCTGATCGACGGCGTGAATGATCGCGAGATTGACGCCGGAGAACTGGCCGTGCGGTGTCGCAACCTGCCGCTGCCCGCGCACGTGAACCTGATCCCGCTCAACCCCACACCCGGCTACGGCGTGCCCGGAACACCTATCAAGAAGGTGCACGAGTTCCGCGATCGACTTGAAGTGCTCGGCGTGAACGCGACCGTGCGCAACAATCGCGGCACCGACATTGCTGCGGCCTGCGGTCAGCTTGCAGGCTCCGTCAAAGTGGATGCACCGACGCGTCGCTAGCCGACTAACCATTTAGCGATTCGTTCCCCGATCACAATCGCAGGGATGTTGGTGTTGGCTCGCGGGATCTGCGGAATGAGTGAAGCGTCGGCAACCACGATATTACTGGCGCCATGCAGGCGGCCACGGTTGTCACAGACCGTCCCCATAGCGCACGTTCCGACCGGGTGGTAGTAGTGCATCACCTCGCGGCGTATGGCCACGTCGGTGCTGACATCGGTGACCTGATCCCCCAAAAGCGGCGCCAGCGCGGGGTGGTTGAGCATGTCCTGGGCCATCACCAATCCGTCGCGTAGCACGGTGATGTCGTGGTCGTCGGGGTCGGTCAGGTAGGCGTGGTTGATGCGCGGCGCCGCTTCCGGGTCCCGGCTCACAATGTCCACTCGACCGCGACTGTGTGGTGTTACGCAGGCCACTTCCACCATCGCTCTGCCGTCCGTCAGCACGGTCTGGGTGGACGCGCACACGGGGAACAGGTGCAGGTCGAAGATACCGTCGGTGGCCTGGGACGACAATGCCTTGCCGAGTGTCTGTTCTTCGGGCACGAAACCGAGCGCGGCCGCATCGTCGATCCATCCTTTCAACTCGGGACCAACCTCGCGATCGGCGTGCACCATCGGGTGATCATGCAGATTGCCGCCCACTTCGGGCAGGTGACTTCGCACGTCGATGCTGAGCTTGCCGAGCAGTTGTTGGTCACCAAATCCGGACCGTTGCAGGATGACAGGGGTGCCGTACACACCAGCGGATAGCACCACCGTTCCGGCCTGCACCTCCACCGTTCGTCCGTCTCGAATCATGTGAACCGTGGCGCCGTGCGCGTGATCTTCCACCCGGTCGACAACGGAACGATCGAGCACGGTGAAGTTCGGGAGATGGCGAACCGGATCGAGATAGGCAAGCGCCGTATTCCACCGCACCCCTTCGACCACGTTCACCGACTCAAGCCCGAAGGAGTCATTGGCATCGAGATCGCACAGGTCTTCGGCCATTCGCCATCCGAGCCGGGCCGCGGCTTGAAGACAGCGCGCATGAAACGGACCGGCCTCCTGGGCGCTGTATGTGCGAACGCGCATCGTGTCGAGCACCAGGGCGAAGGTGCTGCGAAGCTCGTCTGTTCGCCATCCGTCGAGGCCCCACGCGTCATAGTCGGTGTGGTGCCCGACCGCAGCAATGGCACCGTTGTGAGACGAGCAGCCACCAATGACACGCGCCCGCTCGAACGTCCACGGTTGACGGCCGGGAATCGGCCCCGACGTGTAGCCCCAATCGTGCGACGTCGCCAGCATGCGGGCATCAAGCAGTTCGTTCGGCCATCGCCCGTCACGGTGCGCGCCGTAGTCTGGACCAGCCTCAACCAGCACGACGCTGGCACCGTGAGCGGCGAGTCGCGCCGCGACGACCGCACCTGAAGAGCCACCACCGACCACGACAACATCAGCCGAAACTGTCATAGCGACCAAGTGTTCCACACCGGTCGAGGGACCAGCCCGTAGCAGAAAACTTTACTGGCGATCGGTCTCATCGGCGATCTCACCGACGAGTTCCTCCAGAAGGTCTTCCAGCGTCACAATCCCAACGGTGGCCTTCTGGCGGTCGGTCACCAGCGCAACATGGACACGGCTGCGGCGCATCGACAACAGCAGCTCATCGAGCGGTCGGTCGTCATCCACCACCAGCATGCGGCGGATGGCATCAGCGCCAAGGGCCAAGCGTCCGTCGGCTTCGGTGGCGGCCACCACGTCTTTGGCGTGGACGAATCCGATCATGTCGCCGTGACGACCGACGACCGGTAGTCGGGAATGGCCCGAGGCTGCGAACCGTTCGACCGCCTCCGAGACGGCGCAGCCGGCCGGCATGGTTTCCACCTGATCACGGGGCAGCATCACGTCACGCACTCGACGATCGCTGAAGGCAATTGCGCCGGCGAGCAGTTCGGCCTGATCACCCTCGATCATGCCGTGCTTATGAGACACGTGAAGTAGGCGAGCGATTTCTTCGGCCGTGCCTCCCGAGAAAAGTTCGTCGCGTTTTTCGACGCGAAGCAGTTTGAGAAACCACGTGGCCACCGCGTCGAGCGTTCGGATGATCGGGCCGAACAAGCGCACGAACAGATACATCGGAAGCGCCATTGCCACGAGTGCCGACTCGGCCTTGGCGAGGGCCACGTTCTTTGGCACCATCTCACCGAAGACCGTATGGAGGAACACCACAACGATCAACGCGACGATGAAGCCGACAATCCCTGCGGTGTCGGCCGACATCCATCGGATGAAGAGATGCTCGAAAGCAGCACCGATTGCTGGCTCGCCGACGGCACCCATGCCGAGGGAGGCAGCGGCAACACCGAGTTGCACACCGGCGATGTTTTCGCCGAGGTGTTGGGTGGCGTGCACGGCTCGTTGGGCCATGCGGGACCCGGCTTCGACCCGCTGGTCGAGCTTTGTGCGGCGGGAAGCCACTAACGCAAACTCGAACGCCACGAAGAAGGCGTTGATGATGAGCAGCACTACGATGAGCAAGATCTGACCGAGGCTCATGAAGCGTCCCCGCCCTTGTCAAGTGGACGGAATGCCACGCGTGCGACGCGGCGACGGTCCATTTCTTCGACCTCGATCTCCCAGCCCTGCCACTCCGCCTTGTCGCCCGCCTCTGGGATGCGGTCAAAGACCACGAGCACGAATCCGGCCAGCGTTTCGTAGTCACCTTCCGGCAGCTGAATGCCGCACACGTCGTGCACCCGGTCGGGGTCGAGATCGCCGTCGAGCACGAAACCAACGGACTGCGTAATAGCCAAAGTCGTCAGCTTGGGCACGTCGTACTCATCGTCGATCTCACCGACGATCTCTTCCAGCACATCCTCCAGCGTCACGATGCCGGCCGTGCCGCCGTACTCGTCTATCACGACGGCTAGCTGACGGCGTTGCTTGCGCATGTCGATCAACAAGGTGCGAAGCGGTTGGGCTTCGGGCACTGCCAGGATCGGCTGCATGAGGGTCGCCAGCAACGTGGTGGCTCGCTCGGCGGTCGGGATGCGCAGCAAGGTCTTGGCCAGCACCACGCCCACGATCTCATCAAGTTCGTCGTGATAGATCGGAAAGCGGGAGTAGCCGTGCTCGGCGACAGCGGCCGCTAGGTCAGCCGCCGATGCCGTATCGGGGAGAGCCTCTATGTCGAGACGAGGCACGAAAACATCAGATGCGGTCTTATCGGCGAATCGGATGCTACGGGTGAGCAACTTGGTAGCTTCGGCGTTGAGCATGCCACGGTCCCCCGACGAGCGGATAAGCACGTCGAGTTCGTCGAGGCTTGGCACCGACTCCAGTTCGCTGCGCGGCTCCACGCCGATGCGCCG
Source organism: Acidimicrobiia bacterium (assembly GCA_043730435.1). GTDB lineage: Bacteria > Actinomycetota > Acidimicrobiia > Acidimicrobiales > Ilumatobacteraceae > JANMCE01. The sequence goes on from JAYTKG010000476.1 coordinate 4,449, forward strand.
CAGCGTCCATTCCGACGAACCACGAAACAATCGGATGATCGGGTTGAACACGAAGACATAGCCTCGCAACACTGGCGCTAAGAACAGCGCGGTGCCTTCGGCTCGGGCCACAGCCACGTTCTTCGGAACCAACTCGGCCGCGATCAGTTGCACCCCAGCCGCGACTAACAAGGACGCGGCGTAGGCGATCGAATGGGCCGCTCGTGGGCTCACAATCGGTTCAAGGAGCGGCAGAAACAGCTTGGACAAGAGCGGCTCGGCCAGGAATCCGAGCAGGATCGACGTCATAGTGACGCCAAGTTGGGTTCCGGATAGGTACAGGCTCAAGCGGTCGAACATGGCCTGTACCATTACTGCTCGACGGCTACCCCGACCGGCGGCCAAGTCAATGCGACCACGGTCGGCGGCCACCAACGCGAACTCGCCGGCGACGAACAGGCCGTTCACGCCAATGAGAGCCACCATGGCCACGAGCCCGAGAAACGTTTCCAAACCGAGATAATCTTAAGGTGGACGCCACGCGTTGCACGTCATCCTCGGAATTGTCGAGAAAAAACTGACTGACGCGTCAACTAGTAGACGCAGCGGCCGATAGTCGATATCGTCGTCAACTGTGCCCAGACAGCCTGGGCAGAAAAGGAAACGGATAGCAGTCTGCGCAGCACCGAGCGTCCTCCGCTACGGGCCAGCGAGCTCGAATTCAGCACG
>JAYTKG010000477.1:0-15648 GCA_043730435.1 Acidimicrobiia bacterium
ACGAACGCTGCCGTTGGCCAGCATCGGCAGATCACCTTCGAATCCACGTGCCGCAAGACCGGCGGTGAGACGTTCGGCGCGATGCATCGTTCGAGATGCTGTGCCAGCCATCAGTAACGATGCCGAACGGACCGAGTTTCGGAAGCCGTCATAGCCGTGTTGCTGCACTTGGGAAAGGCGAGATGACCTCATCTGGCCGAGCATGACGGCGATGATGCGGTACATCAACAAGGCAAGCTCGCACACGACAGCGGGCACACCCGCACGACGGAGCCGGGCCAAGAGCTCAGGAACCGGCACCAGAATGGCGAACAGTCCGAGTGCGGCAGCGCCAGCCAGTCCGCGGACCAGCAGCGGAACCGCTTGTGTCCATCCGCCAAAGCCCAACGAAATGGTTGGCGACAGATGAAGCGAAGCGGCGGTAGCGAGTGCGCCGAACATCACAAAGCCCATCGGCAGGCGCACAATGGCGAAGAAGTCAGAGGGCGAAACGCGCGCACCGAAAATGGCGGCGGCGACAGCGACAACGAAGATGAGCGGCGCCGCAGGGAGCGCGGGGAGCGCGATGGTGGCGACCAACAATCCACCGGCCAGGAGGGCCTTGTCGAAGAGATGGCGATTGGCCCAGGCGTTGGTGTGGGCAAGGGTGTCGATGCGGGAGAGTTGTGCCATCAGGTTCGTACCGAATCGCGTTTCGCCTGACGACGTGAACCAACCACGTAACCAACCAGGCCAGCACCGAGCGCAGCCTGCATTGCGAACAGGAACGACTCAACGGAACCGCTGGGCGTCCAGATACTGCTGAACCACTGCTTGTATCCCGGATCAACCTTGCTGATGGCTTCCGTTCCACGATTATCGCTTCCGGTAAACAACGAGCCGCTGTGGCCGGCAATCGACAGCGACAGCCCGGTTCGAGACAGTGTCCGAAAGATGAACCACGATGCCCACGGCCCGACGACCGCCATAGAGAAAATGTTGGCCCCGAGCGTGGTGAGCCCTCCGTGGGCCAGCAGCAGTGCCTGGAACAGCAGCACGATGGAACCAAGGGCGGTCATGACCTTTGGCTTGAAGAGCACGGTGCCCAGGCCGACGCCCGTCGGGTGCGCTGAAGAACCCGTGACCGAGGGGATCTTCATGGCCGAAAGTACAAACGCAAAGGCACCGGCGGAGGCGACGATCACCTTGTCTTCTGGCCGTTCGTCAAGGTGTTTCTTGACCGCTCGGAAGCCCTGCACGACGAACGGTGCGGAGGCAACAGTCCATTCAATTGCGTGAACGGGAGGGAGGAAACCTTCGGAAATATGCATGATGTGGGCCTCCTTCTCCGTTTGCCCGGCGGGGCAGGGGAGGGGCCGGAGCCGATCACCTGTCCATCGAGGCGTGTCGATCAAACGTCGGATCGAGGCGACCGGGCTTGGCCGAAGCCTTTACCGTTGCGGGACAGCGCCGGAATTTCACCGGACTTCGCTCGATACGTCGTGCCCGGCAGATACCGGACGGGGCAAAACCTACCATGCGGCATTCCCGCTTCTCTCCTCCGTGTGGGTACGGTAAGGCCATGGCACGAGCTGGCTCAATCGTCTTAGTGAACACCGGTAAGGGCAAGGGAAAGTCTTCGGCTGCGTTCGGCGTGATGGGCCGTTCGTGGGCCAGAGGCTGGACCGTTGTGGTGGTGCAGTTCATCAAGAGCGAGAAGTGGAAGACGGGTGAGCGAAAGCTGGCCGATCACCTCGGCATCGAGTGGCACACCATGGGTGACAGCTTCACCTGGGAGTCCACCGACATGGATGAAACTGTCGCCAAGGGCCAGCACGCCTGGACGGTCGCCAAGGAAAAGCTGGCATCGGGTGATTACGACATGGTCATCTTGGACGAGGTCACTTACGCCGTGAAGTACGGGTGGGTTCCCGTAGAAGACGTTGTGGCGGCCATCACCAACCGGGCAGAGAAGACCAACGTTGTCATCACCGGTAGAGACGCGCCGCCGGAAGTAATTGCAATTGCAAATACTGTGACTGAGATGGTGAAGATCAAGCACGCCATCGATGAAGGCATTAAGGCTCGCAAGGGCATCGAGTACTAGGTGCTCGGCCCTCGCCTCGTCATTGCGGGGACCTCATCAGGGGTAGGGAAGACCACGGTCGCCACCGGCCTCATGGCCGCGTTTCGTCGTCGCGGCGTCCAGGTTGCATCGGCCAAGGTTGGGCCGGATTTCATCGACCCCGGCTATCACGCAGCGGCCACCGGTCGACCTGGGCGCAACCTCGACGCCTGGATGTGCGGTGCAGCCGCGATGCCGTCACTTGCCGCACGGGCGTCGACGGGTTGCGGCCTCCTGATCGTGGAAGGTGTGATGGGCCTGTTCGATGGGGCAGCCGATGGAGGAGCAGCATCTACCGCTGAGGTCGCCCGGCTCCTGAGCGCTCCCGTGGTGCTGGTCGTTGATGCCCGATCGATGTCGCAGTCGGTAGCTGCGTTGGTGTCGGGCTACCGGTCGTTTGATTCAGCGATTCACGTCGCCGGTGTGATCCTTAACCAGGTCGGCAGCGACAACCACGAGATCATGCTGCGTGAGGCGCTGGCCACCATCAAGATGCCAGTCTTCGGCGTACTTCGGCGCGATGACAGTTTGGTCTGGCGCGATCGTCACCTGGGTCTCGTGCCCGTCGTAGAACATCCGCAGCGCGTGGCGGCGTCACTCGACAAACTCGCGACGTTGATTGACCGGGATTGCGACCTGGAAGCCCTTGACCAACTCGCTCGGTCGACGCCAGCACTGGCGACCAAGCCACTCGCCTCGCCCCGGAACGTTGGCAAGCCTCGGATTGCTGTTGCGAGCGGCCCGGCGTTCAGCTTCTGCTACCCCGACAACCTAGAGATGCTTGCCGCTGCTGGTGCCGAACTGACCCCTTTCGATCCGCGCCGCGACCCGTTGCCAGCCGGCGTCAGTGGCGTAGTGGCGGGTGGCGGCTTTCCGGAGGTCTTTGCTGCGGAGCTCAGCGAGAATGTCTCGCTACTCGATGATCTTCGACGACGTGTCGCGAACGGCCTCGTGGTATGGGCCGAATGCGGTGGGCTCCTGTGGCTGTGCCGCGCACTCGATGACCTCAAACTCGCTGGAATCATTGGGGCCGACGGCACCATGACCAAGCGGTTGCATCTCGGCTATCGCTCTGCCCGCACACTCACCGAGACGCCACTCGGCCCGGCGGGAATTGAGTTTCGTGGCCATGAGTTCCACTACTCATCCGTCGCGCCAGCGGGTGAAGCGCTTCAGTTCGAGAGCCGCTTCACCACCCGCACCGACGGCTTCGCCACCCCAACCATGCTGGCCACCTATTTGCACGTCCACCTCGCCACCCGCCCCGACCTCGCCGAAGCCTTCGTGCGATCAGCGACGGAGCAGAGCTAGAGCTGGACGTAGTCCTTCAACACGGCTTGGAATGCGTCATCGTCAAACGCGTAGTCGTCGGTTGTTGTCTTGCCGTCAACGAAAAGGGCGGTGAACGGACAGCTGTCGTCCTTGGCTTCGAAGGTTGCGCTACCGACTTCCTTACCGCTCTTGGCCTCACGAATGCTGACCGAATAGGTGGCGTGGTGCCAGCGGACGATGCCATTGTCACCTTTGCCATCGAGCATGTAGCCGGGGCACTCCTTGACGATGTTGTCCGTTGCTCGCTCGGCACAACCGACCAGCTCGACGGCGCGCAGGGTATCGGTCTCGCCGGTCCACTGAATCGTCCAGTCGTCCGGCATGATGCGGGGGCCGTAGTCCTTGCCCTTTCCGGCAAAGCCGATGATTGGGTGAACGCCAGGTGTCTTGGAGTACGCGGTCGCCTTCGATGTGGAGATTCCGACACAAGCAGCATGGAAATCGGACTCAAACAGTACGGGGGTAGAAACGGAGCTCGTCGTGGTTGACGCCTCGACGGAGCTCTTCAGGGCCGATGCTGCAGTGGTGGCCGTGGTGACAGCGGCTTTGGCTGCGGCCGTCGTGATGGCTGGAGCCGCGGTGGTGGCAAGGGCCGTAACGGTTGTGGTGGATTTGGCCGCCGGAACATTCACCGTGCACGCGGAGAGTGCGGCGAGAACGAGCAGACCGAGGGACGTGGATGTGAGGGAAGGCTTCATGACTAACGATGTTAGGTACTCGGCAACCTAACATCATTAGGTCATTGGTAGCATTTCCTCATTCGGCGGCCATTTCGAGCTCTAGTCCACGAATGAGGGCGCGCAAGCCGACGAGGAACTGCACCTCGCCGTCCTCCACCTCGAGTTGACTGAGCACTTCAATCAGACGAGGAAATTGATCCGCCGGCAGTACAGCGCCCAGTGCCCGGAACTCCTCCTCAGAAACACCCGGTTCGTCGTGGTAGCCAGGGCTAGCTTCCGTAACGCAGAGGCCGGTAACGAGACCGGCCACCAGGCTCAGCGCTCGATTCGCCTGGCGCACCGTGAGGCCATCGTTGCGAAGAGTATCGAGCAGCACCTCCACGTAACTCAAACCGCGTTCGGTCAGCACTGGGCGTTTACTAAAGGCAGGTAGCGCTCGTGGATGCTGCATGAGCGCTGCCCGATAGCGAATGCCGAGATACTCCAACGTGTCCTGCCATGGCGTTGTTCGGTCGAAGTTGGGGTCAAACGCCTCGGCTCGAATCGCTTCAACGACACCTTCGATGATGGACCGCTTGTTCGGAAACCAGTAGTATAGCGACGCGGCCTCAACGTTCACTGCTGAGGCCAGGCGACGCATGGAGAGACCTTCAATGCCATCGCTATCGACTATTTCGAGGGCGATCACGAGCAGACGTTCACGGGAGAGCGGTTCACGCGACGGGTCTGAGGTCTTCTTGGCCACCAGATCAGTCTAACGGCGTTAGGTCAACTTTGGGGTGAGACATGGCGGCTTGGGGGTAGAGCGTGCCCTATGCGTACCCTATGTAGGTGCTGAAGACCTCGGTGTATCTACCGGATGAGCTGAAAACCGCGCTGGCTGGCCTGTCCCAGCGATGGGGCCGGTCTGAGGCGGACTTGATCCGCATGGCACTTGAACGCCTGGTTGCCGGACGCGATCAAGAGACAGCACCGGCTAGAGCCGTCGCACCCCCCAAGTCCGGACCTCGGCTTACGGGTATTGGTGTCGGCCCCGGCGCTGCCGACCTTTTGACCCAACGTGCCTGCGCAGTGCTGGCCAGGGCCGATCGCGTGTTTGCACCAACCACTGCCCTTGATGCCATCGGCCGGGCCGAGACCATCGTGCGTGAGGCAGTGCCACAAGCCAAGGTGGAGCGGCTGGTGTTTGTGATGCAGGTTGACTCGCCAGCGCGAGATGCCGCTCTCCGCGATGCCGCGGAACGCATTCTGGAAGCGCTCGATCGTGGCGAGCATGTTGCGTTCATCACGCTTGGCGACCCCAACATTTACTCCACTTTTTCGTCGGTAGCCGAGCAGGTCTCCGCTTACCGTCCAAACGTCCCGATCGACACGGTGGCCGGCATCATGGCTTTCCAGGAGCTGGCCTCCCGATCCGGCACCGTGGTGGTCGACGGCAATGAGCGACTGTCGCTGGTGACGTTGTTGGATGACGCCCGCCATCTGGATGAGGCCCTGGCCGACGTCGATCAGGCTGTTGTGCTCTACAAGGGTGGCCGTCATCTGCCGGAAGTTGCCGAGAAGTTGCGGGCGCTTGGCCGTCTGGAAGGTGCCGTCGTCGGCGAGCTGTTGGGTTTGCCCGGCGAGCGCTTAGCAGCGGTGGCCGACGTGGCCGATCGTCCGGCCAGCTATCTGGCTACTGTCATCGTTCCGCCGAAGCGTTTGCTTCCTCCTGTGAAGGCCACCTCATGATCTCTTTCGTTGGCGCCGGACCAGGCGCAGCAGACCTCATCACCATGCGCGGTGCTCAAAAGCTGGCGGCCGCCGATGTGGTCATTTGGGCGTCGTCCCTGGTGCCCGAAGCGCTGCTTGATCACTGCCACGATGGTGTAGAAGCCCATGACTCCAAGACGATGACGCTTGAAGATGTCACCGCTGTCTATGGCGCCCATCCCCACGCTGCCATTGTGCGGCTGCACTCCGGTGACCCCAGCGTGTACGGCGCCATTGGCGAGCAGATCGACTGGTGTGTCGAGAACGATCGGGAGTATGAGATTGTGCCGGGCGTGACGTCTGTCGCGGCCGCTGCGGCTGCGCTTCGTAAGGAGCTCACCGTTCCCACAGTGGCGCAGAGCGTGGTGTTCACCCGCCTCCCCGGTCGAACAAGCGCGTCGATGCCGGCGAATGAAGGCGTGGCGGCCTTCGCTCCGCACGGCACGTCACTGGCGATCTTTTTGTCGGCTGCCCGACCGAAGGAGCTGCAAGATGAACTGCTGGGTATCACCTCTGGCTATACGCCCGACACCCCTGCGGCCATCCTTGAGCGGGTGTCGTGGCCCGATGAACGCATTGTGCGCACCACGGTTGGCAAGCTCGAAGAAGACCTCCTTGCGCTCGGCGCGACCTTGACCGTTCTCGTTCTCGTTGGCGATGTCTTGGCCGACGGCCCGGTTGCGGCGCGCAGCCACCTCTATTCGCCTACGTACACCACCACGTATCGACTGCGATCAAACAAGGGAGACACGGTTGGTCGTGCTTCGCGAAACGTGGTGAGGTGAGTTCAACTCACGAGCCCGATCTCCCCGAGGAGATGGCGGCTGTCACCACTGGCCTACGTACCGGTTGGACCACGGGTACGTGTTCGTCGGCCGCCGCCAAGGCCGCCACGATCTGGTTGGTGCACGGTGGGCCACCTGTCGATGTTGAGGTCGGCCTGCCCGGCGGGACCCGGGTGAGCTTTCCCGTCATTGATGTCGACCCTGCAGTTCAGTTTCGATGTGCGATTGAGAAGGATGCAGGCGACGATCCCGACTGCACCCATCGTGCTCATCTGACTGCCACCGTTGCATGGGCACCGGAGGGCACTAAACGCACCCAGCTACTCGGCGGTCACGGTGTGGGCACCATCACCAAACCCGGCCTTGGGCTACCTGTCGGGGCGCCCGCAATCAACCCGGTACCGCAGCGCATGATTCGCGCCGCTGTAGCCGAAGTAACAACTCGCCCTGTCATTGTGACCATCTCGGTACCCGGTGGGGAGGACATGGCGGCCAAGACCTCCAACGCTCGGCTTGGCATTTTGGGCGGCATCTCTATTCTCGGCACGACGGGCATCGTCAAGCCGTTCTCCACCGCTAGCTACCGGGCGAGCGTCGTGCAGCAGGTTGACGTTGCCGCCGCCCAGGGGAGTGACACGGTCGTGTTGGCTACCGGCAGTCGCAGCGATGACGCAGCCCAGCGTTTGTACCCGCAGCTTGACCAGGTCTGCTTCGTTGAGGTTGGAGACTTCAGCGGTATAGCCCTACGTCGCGCCGCCGGTGCTGGTATTGGCAAGGTGATCTGGGTTGGCATGGTCGGCAAGATCGCCAAACTCGCGGCCGGAGTCATGATGACGCACTACCGGCGTTCGAAGGTGGACGGCGACCTGATGGCACGGCTTGCTCGACAAGCTGGTGCATCTGATGAAGTAGTTGCAAGTGCAACTGATACCGCAACGGCGCGTCACTTCTTTGAAACCTGCGTTGCTCACAACGAGATCGAACCGCTTCGGCTGCTGTGTGAGCTGGCGGCTGCGCGATGTAAGGAACACGTCGGCGGCGCCATGGACGTCGAAGTGGTGATGGTGGACTTTGACGGCGATCAGGTTGTCACTCGTGCATAACGACGTTGCCGTGGTTGGGATGCATGGCGGCGAAGTGTTCGGTGCAGCAGCCCGGAACTCGCTGGCAGAGGCTGACCTTCTGGTTGGATCCGGCCGGCATCTGGCCTACGTGGACAACGCTGGGGCCGAGCGGTGGGAGCTCCACGGTGCTCTCAAACCATTCCTGGACCGCATCGCCACTGCCGCAGCCGAAGGCCGAAAAGTCTGCATGCTGGCATCGGGTGATCCCGGATTCTTCGGCATAGTGCGGGCGCTTGCTGCCCGCATCGGTGCCGATCGACTGGCGGTTCACCCAGCGCCAACTTCGGTAGCCATTGCGCTGGCCCGACTCGGTATGAGCTGGGACGACGTGGTGGTGGTCTCGGCTCATGGTCGGCCACTGGAAGACGCGGCGGCTGAGATTCAGCGATGCGGACGGGTGGCCGTTCTGACCGCTCCCGCCACGCCGCCAGAGGCCGTCGGGGCGCTGCTTCTAGCATCGGGCGAGCACTACGACGTGGCCGTTTGTTCACACCTGGGCAGTGAGCAGGAGCAGATCATCCGTACCGATCTCGCGGGGCTTGCCGCCGGCACCTTCGACGGAATGTCCGTCACGGTCCTCACCCGGAGCACGCCGCCTTCGCAGCCGACGTTGCGATGGGGGCGCCCGGTCAGCGTGTTCGATCATCGGGCAGGCATGATCACCAAGCCTGAGGTGCGCATCATCGCGCTTGCCCGCCTCGACCTTCCCTCCACCGGTGTGCTCTGGGATATTGGCGCCGGGTCCGGCTCCATTGCCGTGGAGGCTGCGGCCCTCGCCCCCGGTCTGCGCGTGATCGCCATCGAGCAAAACGAAGACGACGCCATGCGGGTGCAAGCCAACGCGGAGGCGCTTGGCATCACGTGCGAAGTGGTGGTCGGGAGTGCGCCCGAGGTGCTGGCGTCACTGCCCGATCCTGACCGAGTTTTCGTAGGCGGAGGTGGCATCGACGTGCTTGATGCATCACTGCTACGACTCCGCCCGGGCGGCGTGGTGGTAGCCACCTACGCCGCCATGGACCGAGCTGCACTCGCGCATCAGCGGCTCGGTCACCTCACCCAAATTGCCATCAGTAATGCTGCCGCTTTACCCGGCTCGGGCGGCCTTCGCCTCGTAGCCGACAATCCTGTTTTTCTTGCCTGGGGGACCCCGACGTGAACATCCTTAGCGTGACCATCACCAACGATGGTGCTGCGCTCGCACAACGATTGCCGTACGCAACGCAGCACGGCGATCTTGGCGACACAATGCGCGCTCAATGGTCAGAGGTCGACGGGTTCGTACTGTTTGCTTCGGTTGGCATCGCCGTGCGGGTTGCGGCACCGCTGTTGGGAAACAAACACGATGACCCGGCAATCGTCTGCGTGGACCAATCCGGACGATGGGTTGTACCCGTTACCGGTGGCCACGGCGGGGGAGCGAACGCGCTCGCCAAGGAGGTCGCAGGGCTGCTCGGCGCCACCGCAGTCATCACGACCGCAACCGACGCGGCGGGAGTTGCTGCACTCGACACTATGCCGGGCTTCGTGGCCTCAGGCGACATTGCCGGCGTGACCCGCCGCCTGCTCGATGGTGAGAACGTGACCATCCGAAAGGACCTTGACTGGCCTTTGGCATGGAAATCGAACGGCGCAGGAGTGGCGACCGCCACCGTCGTGGTGACTGACCGCCTCTACCCGGCGCAGGATGATGCCGTCGTTCTTTCACCCCCCAGTCTCGTCGCCGGAATTGGTTCGGCCGCAGGCGTTTCAGCCGAAGAAGTGAACGGGTTGCTCGATGCCGCGCTGGCGTCCGAGGGTCTTGATCGACGGTCGGTGAGCTGCGTTGCAACCATCGATCTGAAGGCCAACGAGGACGGCATCGTTGCGCTTGGGCTTCCCATGGTGACCTTCGCCGCAGAGCAACTTGGTGCCGTCGATGTGCCGAACCCTAGTGACGTCGTTTTTGCCGAAGTCGGCACGCCGAGTGTGTCCGAAGCAGCTGCACTGCTTGCTGCCGGACCAGGAGCAACGCTCGTTGTCGCGAAGATGAAATCGGCAATGGCCACCGTGGCCATCGCCCGCCGGGCCCAACCGCAGGGCCATCTGTCGGTGATCGGCCTTGGGCCTGGGTTGCCGTTGCACCGCACACCCGCAGCCTCAATGGCCGTTCGTAACGCGCAGGTGCTGATCGGTTTCAATCTGTACGTTGATCAGTGTGAGGACCTCATTACTGCACACCACGAGGTGATCCGCAGCCCAATCGGTGCCGAGGCCGATCGCTGTCGTCTTGCCCTCGAGAGAGCAGCCGCCGGTGATCAGGTGGCGCTCGTGTGCTCAGGTGATTCGGGCGTATTCGCCATGGCGTCACTGGTGCTCGAACTGGCACCGGAGTACGGCAATCCACCGATCGATGTCGTGCCCGGCGTGACGGCCGCGCTGGCCGCCGCTGCTGTTCTCGGTGCACCCCTCGGTCACGATCACGCGGCAATCAGCCTCAGTGATCTCATGACCCCGTGGACCGCGATTGAGAAGCGTCTGCAGGCTGTGGCCGAAGCTGACCTGGTGGTGACGCTTTACAACCCGCGGTCGCTGAAACGTACCTGGCAGCTGGAGCGAGCCTTCGAGATTCTTCGCGCCCACCGGCCAGCCGATACGCCCGTGGGGCTGGTCACCGATGTCGGTCGCCCCACGCAACGCATCGTGCGAACGACCCTGGCGGAAGCCGACGCTCAACTGGTGGACATGCTCACGTGTGTGGTCATCGGCGCGTCATCAACCCGTGATATCAACGGCCTCATGGTGACTCCTCGGGGGTACCAGCCGTGCACACCGTAACTATCAACGCACTCTGCACGGCGTGTGGCATGTGCATTGTCACCTGTCCGGAGCGAGCGCTGCTGCCGGCTCCTGGCCGACCCTTGGTGATTGATGCACGATGCACGTCGTGCCTTGCGTGCGTCGAAATCTGCCCCGTGAACGCCATCCATGAGGTGCGAACGTGACGGTGCATCCGATTGAGGAGGAGAGCTACCGCATCATGCGATCCGAGGTTGATCTGTCGCGATGGCGCGACTCTGACCGCGCCATCGTGGAGCGCATCATTCACTCGAGCGCAGATCTCGACTACGCCAACATGACCGTGGTTGGAGGCAACGCAGGTAGTGCCGGACTTCGTGCCCTGCAGGCCGGAGCACCCATCGTGGTGGATGCGAACATGGTGAAGATGGGCATCACCACCCGGGCGTCCCACTGCTACCTCGACGACATTGCCAAGCCCTCACCCGACCCACTCATCACCCGCTCAGCGTTGGCGATGCGCCGGGGCATCGAGTTGCACCCCGATGGCGCAATCTTCGTAATCGGCAACGCACCGACAGCGCTCTTCGAGCTCCTTGCGCAGGTGGCAGCGGGCACCGTCCGCCCGGCCATGGTTGTCGGCCTTCCCGTCGGATTCGTTGGCGCAGCAGAGTCGAAGGAAGCCCTCCGCCAAAGCACCATCGCCAAGATCTCCATTAGCAACATCGGCCGCAAAGGCGGCAGCGCTGTAGCAGCAGGAGTCATCAACGCGCTCTTACGTCTCACGACCGCCAGCTGAGTGGGGTTCGTCGTTAGGGAATGGCCCGTTGGGGCCGTGAGGTGTTGCTTCGGGTGGTGCAATTTTCGTCTCGCACGTATCACATTTCGTGATACGCTGTAATCCATGGGTTCTGCGATCTCGGTCCGCCTGGACGATGAAGCACATCACGCTCTTCGTATTCTCGAGGCCAGCGGACTCTCCGCTTCCGAAGCGATCCGTGCCTCTTTGATCGCGTCAGCGCGCAAGTTGCGCGACCGCGCCGCCCTCGCTCGCGAGGTCGCCGCACTCGAAGCTGACGAGAACGATCGAGACGAGATGCTGGCGGTTGCGTCCATGATGGAGTCTCTCCGTGCAGCGAGGTGACGTTTACCGATTCAAAATCCCAAAGGGTCTAGGGCACGAGCAACAAAGTGTTCGTTACGGTGTCGTGCTGCAGGCCGATGAATTTCTCCCAAGGTCTGTCGTACTCGTCGCACCGACGTCGACGAGCGCTCGCCCGGCGTCGTTCCGCCCAGAGGTAGAAGTCAACTCGGAATCTACGCGGGTACTGGCGGAGCAACTTGGGGCCGTTGACGTCCAACGGCTCGGCAAGCGGGTTGGACGATTGAGCGTCGAGCACCTCTGGAGCGTCGATGAAGCGCTCACCACCATCCTCGGTCTGGACTAACTGACTGGTGTTGTTCCTGTTGAAGGGTGATGGCATCCTATGGTTCTTGCGGCTTCACCGCGCCGCCGCTTAGAGGGTCTGAATCTTGTGACTATCTGACGGTCCGAATTCAAGGAGGCCCTCGTGGTCCGGCAGGGCCTCGGGATTGCCAAGGAGTTTGGGTGACGGCTTCCAGGATCGCCGGTCAGCGTCGGAAGCCCGTTCGTGGTCGCTTGTCTCCACGAGCGCGGCTACGAGATGACGGTCGGCACGTTGCGACCGGTGAGCGATGAGACTTGGGCGATCTTGTCGGCGGCGGTGATGAGTTTGGCGAGGGCTACCTGCGGATCGAGACCGTGCTTGGCGACGACGGGTTCGAAGGACTCGAAGTAGATGCGTAGCGTTGCACCCTCGGTACCCGTGCCTGAGAGGCGAAACACGATGCGGGAGTCCTTGGCGAAATTCACCCGGAACCCTTGCTGGGCACTCACGGCACCGTCGACCGGATCGGTATAGGTGAACTCGTCGGCGCTCTTCACTTTCAGTCCGCCAAAGGTGCGACCCGCAAGTGTTCCAATGGAGGCCCTAAGTGCATCCCACACTTGGTCGGCATCTTCCACCGGCAGCGCCTCATAGTCATGACGGGAGTAGTACGTGCGCCCATATGTGGCCCAGTGATCCTGCACGATCTCGGTTACGCCCAGGCCTCGTGCGGCCACGATGTTCAGCCAGAACAGCACGGCCCACAGACCGTCTTTCTCCCGAACGTGATCGGAGCCGGTTCCGGCGCTCTCTTCACCGCAGATGGTGATGCGCTTGGCATCAAGCAGATTGCCGAAAAACTTCCACCCGGTTGGCGTTTCGAAGCAGTCGAGTTGCATCGCTTTGGCAACTCGATCGACGGCACCGCTCGTCGGCATCGACCGGGCCACACCCGCGAGACCTTGGGCATACCCGGGGACGAGATGGGCGTTGGCGACAATTGCCGCCAGACTGTCGGAGGGGCTGACGAACAGGTTGCGTCCCACAATCATGTTGCGGTCACCGTCGCCATCACAGGCCGCGCCCATGTCGGGAGCGTTCTTGCTCGACAGCGCATGGATAACCGCTGATGCGTGGACCGGATTGGGGTCGGGATGATGCCCACCAAAGTCGGGGAGCGGATCACCGTTCACGACGGTGCCAGCGGGGGCCCCGAGCCGCTCCTCGAAAAGAACACGGGCGTACGGTCCGGTGACGGCGCTCATCGAGTCCATATGGAGTCGGAAGCCCGACGCGAACAGTTTGCGGATAGCTGGAAAGTCGAACAGCGTTTCCATCAGGTCGGCCCAGTCGGCGACCGGGTCGATGATGTCGACCACGGTGGTACCGACAACGGTCGTACCTACCGTGGACAGGTCGACGTCGGCAGCTTCGACGATGGAGTACGACGAGACGGTTTGGCTCGCTGAGTAGATGGCTTCGGTGAGTGCTTCGAGCGCGGGCCCGCCGTTGCCGGTGTTGTACTTGATGCCGAAGTCACCATGTGGGCCGCCTTCGTTGTGGCTGGCGGACAGGATGATGCCGCCGAACGCCCCGTGCTTGCGGATGACTGCCGAAACGGCAGGCGTGGACAAGAGTCCGTGCTGACCGACGAGCACTCGACCGAACCCTGCAGCCGCTGCCATCTTGATGATGGTTTGGGTGGCAACGTCATTGTGGAAGCGACCGTCGCCACCAACGACCAGCGTCTGACCTTCGAAGCCTTCCAAGGAGGAAAAGATCGATGCGACGAAGTTCTCCAGGTAATGCGGCTGCTGGAAGACCGTCACCTTCTTGCGAAGACCCGACGTGCCGGGACGCTGCCCGGCAAAGGGCGTGGTGGATACCTGGCGAACGACCGACGCGGACACAAGTGACTCGTACAACGCGAGGTAGCGGCGGGCCGGCAGGTCCCAGCTAACATCGCGACCCATGGCCCGCTCCCTCGTGCGGGTCCAGCCGACCGGGTCGTTCCACAGCAACAAGACGCGGTGGAACGCTCGCTCCATGGCAACGGCTGTGACGGGAGCGAACACGAAACCTGTCGCCACACCGTCGTTGAGCGCAGCTTCGTTGGCATCAATGACCGTGTCGGCCAGACCACCCACACGCGACACAAACGGCAGCGTGCCGTAGCGAAGGCCGCACAATTGCGTGAGTCCGCACGGCTCGAAACGGGACGGCACCATCACGATGTCGGCACCCGCCTGCATGCGATGGGCCAGACCCTCGTTGAACCCGGTGACAAACGCGAGTCGACCGGGGTGGGCTGCGGCCGCCGCGGTGTAGGCAGCTTCGAGCACCGGATCGCCGCTGCCTAAAACCGCCAATTGGCCGCTTGCGACGATCTGCGGCAGGCAGGCCAACACGAGGTCGAGACCCTTCTGCTCCGACAACCGACTGACGACTGCGAACAACGGAAGGTCACTTCGTTCATCGAGTCCGATCTCGCGTTGCAGCGCCGACTTGTTGAGCGCCTTGCCGGCGAGATCATCGACGTCGTAGTGATGGGGGAGCAGTGGATCGGTTGCGGGATCCCACACGTGGACATCGACGCCGTTCACGATCCCCGACAGCGCGGCCTGACGCTCCTGGAGCACTCCCTGCATCCCCATGCCCTCGGCTGGCGACAGGATCTCCTGCGCGTAGGTTGGGCTCACGGTGGTGATGGCGTCGGCGAACTGGATGCCGGCTTTCAGGAAGCTGACGTACCCGTAATACTCCATGCCGTCCAGGCTGTTCAGTCGCTCAGGGATGCCGAGCGCGCTAAGGCGCGCCGCAGGGAAGACACCTTGGAAGGCCAGGTTATGAATGGTAAGCACCGTCTTGACCGGCGCTGGTTCGACATTGAGATACGCCAGCGTGGGCGCTGCCTGCCAGTCGTGCACGTGCACGATCGATGGTCGCCACTTGGGCAGCAGCCCGTTCGCAATCTGTGCACCGACAAGAGACAGGGCGGCGAAGCGCACGTCGTTGTCGGGCCAGTCGCGACCAAACGTGTCCAGGTATGGGCCGCCGTCTCGGTCGAACAAATGGGGTGCGTGAAGCAGCAATACCCGCAGCCCGGTCTTACAGATGGCCTCCCACACTTCGGCTGGGCCAGCGAACAGATCGGGGATGCCGACAAGAAGTTCGCGACCGCTCGTGAGTGCGGCGTGATCAAGGAGGCCGCGGTAGGCGGGCAGGAGTACACGGACGTCGGCACCCAGCTGCCCCAGAGCGAGCGGAAGCGCACCCGTGACATCAGCGAGCCCACCGGTCTTCACCAGTGGATAGACCTCGGGGCTTACGAAGAGAACGTTCATAGCGCAGAGATCACTTTGGGCCGAACGATCGCTCCTTCGCGACCACCACAATGCCACCTTCGGATACATCGAACCGATCACGATCACCTTCATGATCGATGCCGATCTGCATGCCCGCCGGGACGTTCACGTTCTTATCCATGATGCAGCGATGTAGCCGTGCGCCTGGCCCAACCCGCACGCCGGGCATGAGGATGGAATCGGTCACGTGGGCTCGGCTGTCGATGTAAACGTCGGGAGCGATCACCGAGCGATCAACGATGCCGCCCGACACGATGGTGCCCGACCCCAACAGCGAGTTCGACACGTGAGCGGCCGAACCGTCGGAGCCGTAACAGAGCTT
>JAYTKG010000478.1:0-3136 GCA_043730435.1 Acidimicrobiia bacterium
GTGCAGTTCGATCGCCAGGACGGCGCGTTGGGTGTTGGTGACCGGCGCGATATCAGCCGCCCGTTCGCTCAGAAACCGGGCAGCTGCACGCACGGCGTCATGTCGTGCAGCATCGTCAGGGGACGCGTGGCGGAACCGCCACTGTTTCGCTTGGTGCTCGATACCGGACTTGGCCTCATCGTCAACATCCAAACCAGCTGCGGGGAACACCCGACAGTCGTAGGTGCGGCAGGTGAGGGGCCGGTGCTCGTAAATGGAACACGCATTGTCGATGAGCATGGGGCAGTGCCCGTGCTCGTTGTATCCCATCAGCACGTGACCTTTCGGCAGTCGAGGTGTAGGGAACGTCAACTCGTGAGGGATATGGGCCAGGGCATCGGTTTCGTCCGGAGCTATGTGGATGAACTGTGATGAGGTGCAGCACGCCGTACACGTTCCGCACGGCACGTCGGACCCGTGGTCACCTCGCAGTGCACCCTCTATCTCGGCCAGCCACGTCGAGAAATTGCCGGCATCGAGAGTCGGCTCAGGGGTCATCCATCTACTCTGCCACCGCTGCCGCCGCACTTGCTCAGGCCGACATCACCATCTCGACTGAACCGAGGGTGCCGGGCAGACGAACCGGAGCGTCGCCGCTGTTGAGACGCCAGATCAATGTGTCGTTGGCGGCGAGCACCGCGTTCGCGGTGGGGCTGATAGCCAGCGCAGTTGCCGCCTGGCCAAGGGGCGATTGTGAGATCGTGCCACTGGTCAGATCGACGGTGACCAGGTGGTCGTCGAGACCTGCGTGGAGCACCTTGGCGTTGACGGCGAGCGCCGGTCGGCCGGTTGTGGAGATCTGTCCGAGATCGGTGACCTTGGCGACGGCCGGGTCGGTCGGCTGATCCAACTGGGTGTTGGTATCGATCGTGACCAGTTTGCCCGTCGAGGTGAGCACGTAGAGCTGGCGGCCGTCGACACTGGCGGCAATGGACCCGGTGCCTTTGCCCAGACCGACATCGGCGGGCAGGTCGATGCAGTGCTGCGTTCCGATGTCGAGGCCAAGGGCATGCACGAAGGCTGTCCCGTTCTCGGCGCGGTAGAGCGTGTACAGGAACCGGCCTCCTTCGGTCACGACGTAGCTGCCTCGCGTTCCGGCCATGGTCTCGTCGAGCGGCTCCTTCGTGTTCCATTTGAACGGTGGAATGAGCGCATCAGTGGATAGGTCCAGATGGCGCACCCGGTACTTTGTCGGATGGTCGGCCGGCAGGTACTCGATCATGGCAACAAGGTCCCGACCTTGGGTAAAGGCCTCCGGGACGAGGTTGCCGGCGAGGGTGCGTGTGATCAGAGGAGTGTCGCCTTCGCCCACTATGACGACGTGGCTCTTGGTTCGTCCGGCCGCCAGTTCGCCAGAACGTGTTGGCTTATAGGGGGCGTCGGCCAGCGCGACATTGTCTCCCGAGAAGGACACGGCGGCGAGCGAGAGTTTTCCCGGCACCGTCTTGCGGATGCGCCGTCGCCCGGAAGAGGGATCGGTCCAATCGACAAAGGTGTTGTCGCCCTCCACAACGGTAGAGATCAACTGATGACGGTCGCCACTAAGCATTCCTGCAGCCGCCGTAAATCGAATCGCACCAGTCGGGTCGTACGACACGTATGCGTCCGTGCCCATGACGGCCACGGACATCCCGAGCCCGGTCGGGGCCGATGATCCGGCAGTGGCGGCGACGGGTGCCGCTGTGCTCGGCGCCACACTTGCTGGCGCCTCAAGGCTTGAAGCAGGTGTGGTGGCCGCTTTTCTTGGGGTTTGACCGCAGCCGGGAACGAGCAGGAGAACAGCGGCAGTGACGACGAGACAGCGACGCATGATGAACCTCCGAACGGGTGGACAGTGCGGTTACACCGTCGGGGGCAACTTGGTTCCCTACTTCACCGTTTCGGCAATCGCCAGGGCGAGGTCTCGGCTGATCTTGGCTTCGAGCCGATAGGTGATTCCGCCGCTCTCCCATACCAGCGTGTTGGTCGCCAGTCGGTTGGCGACCGTGACGCTTTCGCCATCGGTGGCTATCGCCAATTGATGCGGCTCGCCTTCTATCCAACGACCCGATGCACCCTGAACCGTCACGAACTCGACCCTGGCATCGGGTCCGAGCATCTTCGAAAAAGACCATTCCTCGAACGAGCCACGGAACGCGCTGAACGACATCCCCCATGTCGGGCTCGTGGGGCTAGCCGGAAGGGGCAGGCGGTCGTTCGGTTTCCACCACAACGTAACCAGACCCTTGGCCACGTCGCGTTCGAGTGTGACGAGATCAGGGTCGCCCACTCGGGAGTCGCTCGGGATTCGCACCGCGAACGTGATTGCCTTGCGTGCCTGTTCGAGCGTTGTGGGCTCGCCGAATCCGGCCGTTGGCCGGGCTGTCGTCGTCACCCCGCCTGACGTTTCGGATGACGAGAGAACCGTGGTGACCGCAGGAGACGTCGGCGATAGTCCGCTCGTAGGCGGCGGGATGGGTTGCTCGATACGGACGCCGCGCAGGCCAAGCCAGCCAGCCACCGCCCGTCGAACCGGAGCGATCGCGAGTACCGCGACGATGATCACCACGGCCACCATGGCAACCCGCAACCGACGCAGAGCCCGGCTCGTGCGTGACTTCACGGTGCCGATCGGCAGCCCGAGTTCGGCGGCCGTTTCGGCTTCGGTGTGTTCGTGTAGGAACCGGGTCTCGATGACCGCGCGATCCGTCGGGTTGAGACGATCAACTGCGGCCCGAATATCAGCGCGATGCGCATCGGCGATGGCGATATCTTCGGCTGGCATGGAGGCGAATCGCTGCGGCTGATCGGAGAAACGTCCGACGGCGGCCTCATGGCGACGAGCGGTGCGTCCCTGGTTCAGTGCCTCATTGCGAACGATCGTGAGGAACCACGGCGCAAAGTCTCTGCCGGCGTCGAGACTGGCGAGCGATCGGTGGGCCTTCATCAGCGCGTTCTGTACCGCGTCCTCGGCGTCACTGGCCTGACCTGCGGATGCTGCGACGCGACGAGCGAGCGCAAGATGTGGCGCGACCAGTTCGGCAAACGCGTCTGCGTCGCCCGATGTCGCTCGCTCAATCAGCCCTTCGTCTGTGCCCAAACCGGCCTCCATGAACCT
>JAYTKG010000479.1:0-2851 GCA_043730435.1 Acidimicrobiia bacterium
GCTCAACCGATGGTGAGGCGATTGAAGAGGCTGTCCAGGAAGGCGTCTCTCGCTTTCGGGACCGAGGTAATGGTCTCTCCGCCACTCTGAAGGACATCCATGGCCTCGGCGGTTCGATCTCAATCCGAAGCGGCTCAGCGCTAGTAACCTTTGCCGGCTCTAAACCGGTGAGTCGGCGGACTGTGTCACACCTCCCTGGTACCATTGTGGCAGTAGAGATGAGATGTTCCTAGTGAAAGGTGTGCCGACGATGATCATTTGTTTGAGCGCCCCGGACCGCACACGGCTTCGTGAGCAAGCACAAGTCCTCCTTCAAGGTCTACCGGCCGTCCTCGAAGAGGCCCAGGTTGAGGTTTCATTCGATCCAAGCGTCACGACGACGATTTCCTTCGTGGACGAATTGATTCGAGAAGTCTTGGTCCGGCGTGGTGCGGCTTCGCTGCGACTGGTGTCGCCAACCAACTACACCTGCGGCTTGGCTCTCCAATCCGCTGGACGCAATGGGGTTGCTGACCGTCTGTTGTTCGAACGCACCAAATCCTCAGCTGCCTGAGAGTCGAGCAAGCTCCTCGCTCACTCCAACTGTCGTGAGTCCCGCCTGAGCCGTCGTCGTCGCTCTGTTGTAGATCGGCGAGAAGGGCGCCGAGACATCTATGGCAAAATCAAGCGATATGTGAGCAGAAACAGTACCGAAAAGGTGCTGTTTCTGTCGTCGGAGTGACGATCTCCAGGGATCGTTTCGGTTGAAGTCAGTGCGGAATTCTGACTCCCACGGTACGAATTCCGCCACAAGTTCAACCATCCGACGCCCTGAAGCACACAAGTCGAGAAGCTGCGCAGCAATTTGGGGGTTCCGAATCGGCCTCCGCGCGCATATCATTGTCAGTGCGGACCCCGCTGGGGAACGAAGTGGACCCGGTCTTCTCCCCCGATTGAGGAGCGGCCGGGTTCTGCGCGTCAGGGCACGATCACGCGTGACGTTACCGCTTCGATGAGCGAGCTGTATCGACCACCGGCCCCGTCTGCCCAGCCGATGGCATCAGGCAGGCCGAGGAGGAACTCGTCGCGGGAGCCTCGGTGAGCGAACGTCAGGCCCTGCGGCGCTGAGCCTTCCCGGATGGACTTGCTGATCGTGCGGCGGTCCTCCAGGTCGCGTGCCGGCCCACGGGTATCAAGGACGACGATGGCCACCTGCATCGTCCCCATGTCTGAAAGCATCGCTTCAAGACAGCGCTGCCGCGCAGGCGCCTCGTTGTCGCCACGGCGGTAGTCGGTCACGTACACGAACGCTGAGATCGACAGGCGGCCGAATGCGCCGAGGATCTGTCTGCGGCGTGAGTCGCTCTCCGCAGACAAGTGAGTGCGCTTGCCGCCCTTCGGGACGGCCGTGCGAATTGCACGGCCCAGTTCGGCAAGGTCGGAGGGTTTAGCGACGACGATCGTCAGCCGGTAGGAACCCGCTCGGATGCTCTCATCGACGAATGCATGCATCAGGACCGACCGGTCACACGCTTGGTGATCGGCACGACCGGTGGCGGCGGCGTGGGGTCGGGGCGTTGGGCTTCGATAAGGGTACTGAGGCCGTTGGCGATGGCGACATCGCGCTCTTGCGTGGCGTGTTGGTAGATCAGTGCGGCACGCGGCGATGACTGTCCCATGCGCGACATCAACTCTTTGGTGCTCGCGCCCGTCATGGCGGCGAGGGTGTTGCCGGTGTGGCGGAGGTCGTGGAATCGCAGGCCGGTGATGCCAACGCGCTTCATCGCTCGGCTCCATACCGTGTAGAAGGTCGCTCGGCGTAGCGGGGCGCCGTTGATGTTGCTGAACAGCATCGCGTCGGCCTCCACGCCGACGAACGACGCGAGGTGCGCTTCGATCTCGGGCAGGATCGCCGGCGGAATCGCGACCGTGCGCACACCTGCGTCCGACTTCGGTGGCCCAACCACCAACTCCCCGTTCGACAGTTCCTGGATCTGTTCCTCCACTCGCACCGTGCGATGCAACACGTCAACATGACGCCGTCGAAGTGCGCGGATCTCGCCGAGGCGCAGGCTGCAGAACGTGCCGAGCATCACCATCGCCCGATACTGCGGCTCGATCGCATCGGCAATCTCGAACACCTGTGCAATCGACGCGACCGGTCGCTCCGCTGGCCGCTCGATCGATGCGCCCTTGATGATGCACGGGTTGCGCGGCACCAGCCCGTCCTCCACTGCGGTCGCGAAGATCGCGTGCAACAGTCGGTAGCACTTCGCCACCGCGGACACGCCGGGCTTGCCCGAGCGGAGCATCGTCGCTCGCCACTCACGTACTCGCGCCGACGACAACTGGTTCATCTGCGTCGCGCCGAGAGACGGGTTGATGTGATTGCGCAACAGACCCTCGTACAACTCGACGGTTCGTGGTCGAAGCTGTGGTCGCTCACGCAACCAGCGGACCGAGTAGTCGGCCACCGACACCTTGCCGGCGCCCGGGTCGAGCCACACACCGCGATCAAGATCGGCGCGCACGCCAGCGAGAAACGAGTCGGCTTCTTTCTTCGTGCGGAAGGTAGCGGGCGCCGAGTGCCACACGTAGTCGATGCAGTAGCGCGCCTGAAACTTCCCCGACGGGAGCTTGCGCACGTTGCCCCAACTGTTGCGTGCCATGCACCCGATTGTACCGCGGGAGATATGGCACGATGTAGCACGGAACTGGCACGTTACGCATTTGTAGCGCAGAAGCAAAGAGCAGAAACAGCCTCTGAACAGCGGAAACAACCAGAGCGGGTGACGGGAATCGAACCCGCGTTCTCAGCTTGGGAAGCTGAAAAAGGCACATATCGCCGGATGACGCTGGGTGTCGAAACATA
>JAYTKG010000480.1:0-9064 GCA_043730435.1 Acidimicrobiia bacterium
GGTGTTGGTGCCGTTCTTTTCGTCCGCGGCCTGAGCGGCGGCAATGGCCCACTCGGCGACGGTATCTCTGGCGACCATCGGCCGACGCTGGTTACTCAAAACGGTTCCTCATGGCTTGGTGGTGGACCCGACCGTAGCGGCCGAAGTGGTCGATGTAGCAATGCGCGCCGCCGACTCGTCGCGCATATCGGTTCCCAAAACGATCGTGACATCTATGTTTTCGATGGGTGAGGGGGCCAACTGAGCGGCCAGCTTCTGCATGTTGTTGGCCAAAAAGTCGGCCGGGGCCCGGTTGTTGGCGTTCTGGTACTGCACCGCTGTGGTGGGCAACGGCAGGTCGGTCGTATCGTGGATGAATACCACGTGGGCACCAAGAAAGGTGAGCAGCGTCACGGTGTCACGGACGAGGGTGCGGTTGTGAAATGGGTCCCGAATCTCGACTCGTACGTTGCTGTCGGCCGACGACACCGCGCCGGGCAGCATCTGAGCCATCTTGAGGCGAATGTCGATGATATCGATGTCGAGCAAGTCGATACCTGCCGAGTTCCGCGTGGTGTCGGAAACCTTCGTGGCTGCGAATCGATAGATGGCATATGGGCCGCGGAACACTGCGTCAAGCAGCGCAGGAAGACTGCCGGGCGGAGCGGCCGACGGCGCCGTGTCCGAACCGCGTTTGGCCACGGCAGCCCACAAAGCATCCAGCCTTGGCAGCCGAACTTCTTCGGACTCACCGTCGGCACGCGCCAACATGAGTTTGGCCACCGCTTCGGCTGAGAGCGTGGCCGGACCGGCGGGATGCAGGACTCGGTCGGACTTCTTGTCGTCGGTGTCGAGGACCGGCGCGTCGAGGGTGACGTCAACTGGTGCGTAGGGCGTGAACATGGTGGTGAGCAGGGCCTCATCGGCGGCGTACGAGCCGGCAAACTCGACGCCGAGATACCGGGCGACGGCACTCGTTTGTTCGGCCACCCCGCCGCGGGCGAAGGCGTCTGAGAGACGTTCGGGTTGGACTGACGTTTTGAGCTGCACCCGAGCGGTGGCCGGCAAAATGATGACCGTGCCTCCACCGGTGGCAGCGGGTGCCAGCACCGCGAACGACACGGGGCGTCGGCTGCGATCCATCGCCATGATGAGGTACGCCGGGGTGAGCGGAAGTTGCTGCACCGATACGTTGGCACCGGCCGCCGTACGACCCTCCTTGCTTGTGCGAATGGTGTGGAGGCCGCGGTAGGCCAGACCGCCGGCGAGGACTGCGACCGCAAGTGACAATCCGAGGACGAGCGAGGTGCGGCCCGGGCGGGTGTCGATTCGGGTGCGATGCACCGCGTAGGGGCTCATCGAGCTGACTCATACAGATGTCGGGAGGTGACTTCTGCGATGACCGACGGTGTCAGCAGATAGTCGAGAGGACGACCATCAAGGACGCGGGCGCGAAGATCGGTGCTCGACACCTCCAGGTGAGGCACCTCGACGCGCAGCCAGCCCATGCCGGTGGGCAGCGGTGCCGATGCACCCGGGCGATCAACGACCACAAGGCGAGAGCCAGCAACGACCTCCTCAAAGCGTTCCCAGGTCGGCAGCCCGGCGGCGGCGTCACGGCCGAGAATGGTGAAGAACTGAGCGTCGGGAATGGCCATTTGCAGGTCACGTAGCGTGTCGGCCGTGTAACTCGGGCCGTTACGGTCGAGTTCGATGCGGCTCGCTTCCACCCCGTCAACGTCGCCTACTGCGGCCCGGACTAACGCATAGCGGTCCTCAGCGGGGCTGATAATGCGGCTTCCTTCCTTCTGCCAAGGCTCATTGGCTACCACGAGCAGCACCACATCAAGGGCCAACGCATGGCGCACATTCACCGCGCAAACCAGGTGACCGACGTGTGGAGGGTCAAAAGTACCGCCGAAAATGCCAACACGAGGACGCGGAGGCAGATTGATCGCGACATCGGACACAGACCGTGAGTCTACGACTCGGCGGGTTCCTGTCTTGTTTCAGGAAAAATACTCACGAAAATGTTGTGTCAACCGACACAAACGGGTATGGGAATGCCTAAGCCCAGAGAATGGTTACAAAACACGTTATGAATGACTCACTTGGTCTCTATCTCAACGATATCGGCAAAGTCCCGCTCCTCAACGCTGTTGAAGAGCGTGATCTCGCCCGCGCCATCGAAGAGGGCAACCAGGCCGCTCGGCAACTCGCCGACGGTTCTGTAGATTCGACCCTCCATACCAAAGTCCGTGCCGCCGCTGCGGCCAAAGATCGCTTCATTCGCGCCAACCTCCGGTTGGTTGTTTCCATCGCTCGCCGCTACCCCCTCCCCCAAGGAATGGATCTTGGCGACCTGATTCAAGAAGGCAACCTCGGTCTTGAGCACGCTGTCGACAAGTTCGACTGGCGTCGAGGTTTTAAGTTCTCCACCTATGCCACCTTCTGGATTCGCCAGGCCATCGGCCGGGCGCTTGATCAGAAGGCCAGCCTCGTTCGCTTGCCGGGTGATCGTTCGGCCAGCCTGCGTGCTGCGCTGCGCCAGGCTGCGTCGGTTGGTGCCGATCTCGATGATGAACACGCCAATTTGCAGCGCATATCCAGCCCGGTCTCCCTTGACCGCACGGTTGGCGATGACAGCGACACCACGCTTGTTGACCTGATTGCTGCCGATCAGATCTCTCCCGAAGATTCCCTCGTTCAAGCCGACGGCAATCGTCTGCTCGGCGAGTTGCTCGGTTCGCTTGATGAACGGGCCCGCTATGCGGTCACCGCTCGGTTCGGGTTGATCGACGGTGAAAAGCGCAGCTTCCGCGAGGTTGGCGACGATCTCGGCGTTACCGCTGAGGCTGCTCGTCGTCTGGTGAAACGTGCGGTCGACGGCCTTCGGGACGACGCCGCTCGCATTCTTGCGGCCTAAGGTTTATCCCCGGTCAGCACGCTCGACCATCTCATTTGTACCCTTGAGGACAGGTGCCGGCTGGTGCCTGTCCTCAATATCATTTGCACCCGGGCCGACCGGCCCGAAAGGCTAGTGACGTGCCTACGTCTTGGACCCCTAGTAGCTGGCAGTCTTTTCCTGCTGAGCAACAACCTGAATGGCCCGATACTGGCGCCGTCGACGCTGCCCTTAAGCAGCTTGGGTCCTATCCCCCGTTAGTGTTTGCCGGTGAAGCACGCAACCTCACGCACCTGCTTGGTCAGGTCGCGGCCGGTAATGCCTTCTTGCTCCAAGCGGGCGATTGTGCGGAGAGCTTCGACGCGTTCAGCGCCATCACCATTCGCGAAAAACTTCGGGTCATCCTGCAGATGGCGGTCGTGCTCACCTACTCCCTCGGCGTGCCCGTCATCAAGGTCGGCCGCATCGCTGGCCAGTTCGCCAAGCCCCGTTCCACCAATACCGAGATCATCAACGGTCAAGAGCTTCCGAGCTTCCGCGGCCACATCGTGAACTCACCCGAGTTCACCCTGGCAGCGCGGGTACCTGACCCCAGCCGTTTGATCGAGGCATACCACCAGTCGGCGGCCACCTTGAACCTGGTGCGAGCGTTTGCCAACGGAGGCTTTGCCGATCTCAACCGGGTACATGCCTGGATGCAGGAGTTCGTGTCCACCAGCAACGCCGGCCAGCGTTATGAACAATTAGCCGACGAAATCGACCGCGCCCTTCGGTTCATGAACGCATGCGGCATCGACCTGGACAACACCAAGCAGTTGCACGAAGTCGACATCTTCACCTCGCATGAGGCCCTCATCCTCGGCTACGAAGAAGCGCTCACTCGACAGGATTCCATCACCAACGGGTGGTACGACTGCTCGGCCCACATGCTGTGGATCGGCGAACGCACCCGGCAACTCGACGGTGCCCATGTGGAGTACCTCCGCGGCGTGGCGAACCCGATCGGGTGCAAGATCGGACCAACCACGTCGCCCGAATTCGTGCTCGACCTGTGCAACAAGCTCAACCCGTCCCAGATTCCCGGACGCCTCACGTTCATCTCGCGTATGGGCGCTGACAGTGTGGAGGCCAAATTGCCGCCACTTTTGCAGGCGGTGAAGCAGTCGGGCGTGCCTGTTGTGTGGGCGTGCGACCCAATGCACGGCAACACGTTCACGTCCAACAGCGGTCGCAAGACCCGACACTTCGACGAGGTCTGCCGCGAGCTCGGTGGCTACATCGCGGCGCACCGCACCGAAGGCACCTGGCCGGGTGGCATTCATGTCGAGCTCACCGGTGAGGACGTCACCGAGTGCCTCGGCGGTGCCGAAGCCATTCTCGATACCGACCTCGACACGCGCTACGAAACCATCTGCGACCCGCGGTTGAACGGCCGTCAGTCGATCGACTTGGCGTTCCGCGTCGCCGAATTCATGCGCGCCTAGTGCGCTGGCGCTGCCCCCACTGTTCCGGGCCCCTCTCGCCTACTGCGTCGGGTCTGGCGTGCGAGACCGGCCACTCGTTCGACCGCGCCCGAGAGGGCTACGTCAACCTCATGCCCGCCGGTCGGTTGAAGGGCCGTGGCATTGCGGGTGACAGCGACGACATGATTCGAGCCCGGCGCGCCTTCTTTGACGCCGGCCACTATCTGCCGATTGCCGAAGCTGTTTCCGACGCGGTCGGCTCGGTTGAGGTCGTGCTCGACGCCGGCTGCGGCGAAGGGTTCTACGTATCACAGCTGGCCTCGCCGTCTCGCTGGGGTATCGACATCTCCAAACCGGCAATCAAGTTGGCAGCTCGCCGCTACCCAGACATTTCGTTCGCGGTCGGCACATCGTTTTACCTCCCGTTCGAGGATCACTCAGTCGACGCAGTGGTTTCAGTGTTCGCACCTCGTCCGTTCGAAGAGTTTGCTCGGGTACTGAAGCCCGGCGGGTTCGTGGTGGTGGCATCCCCCGGTGAAGATCATCTGCGCGGCCTGACCGATCTGATCTACGCCGAGCCGCAGCCACACGAGCAACGTCCGCACACCGACAACGCATCCGTGGAGGTTTGGTATCAGCTGCACCTCGAACAGCCCGACATCACCCACCTTGTCATGATGACGCCCTACTGGTGGAAGGCAACGGCCGAGCAGCAGGAGCGCATCCGTGCCACGCCTGCATTGACCGTTACCGTGGATGTCGTGGTGAGCACGCATCGCAATCTCGACCAGGCAATCGCAGCCGACCGTGCCAGCGCTTAGCGCTATCGCCCAGTGGGATGTACCGAACGCGACGGCGTTGGTGCTGCGCCCCGGCGTGATCTGTGAGCAGTACGGCGACCTTGACCGGGTGTACGCCTTGGCATCCATCACGAAACTGTTCACGTCGTACGCCACGCTGCTGGCGATTGAGGAAGGCGTGACGGCGCTCGACACTCCAGCCGGACCGCCGGGAGCCGCCGTGCGTCATCTGCTTGCGCACACCGCCGGCTACGGATTCACCAGTGACGCCAAGGTCTTGGCCAAACCCGGCGTGCGTCGGATCTACTCGAACCGCGGCATGGAAGTACTTTCCGAAGCTGTCGCAATGGCGTCCGGAATTGCGTTCAACGACTACGTACGCCAGGGCGTCTTCGAGCCACTTGGCCTCACCGCCAGCGCGCTGAATGGTTCCGCCGCGTTCGCCATGTCGAGCACCGCCCGAGATCTCCAGCGCTTCGCGGAGGAGTTGTTCCATCCGCGTCTGCTGGCCGCCGAGACAGCAGCGAACGCCAAGGTCGTGCAGTTCCCCGGACTGAACGGCGCGGTGCCCGGATTTGGTATGCAACGACCGTGCGACTGGGGCCTCGGTTTTGAACTCAAGGGAACCAAGTCACCGCACTGGACTGGCACCCTTGTTTCCCCGCGTACCTACGGTCACTTCGGCGGCAGCGGCACCTTTCTGTGGGTCGACCCCGACCGCGAACTGGCCTGCATCTTGCTGACCGACCGCCGCTTCGACACTTGGGCCCCGCCCTTATGGTCGGCCCTCTCCGACCAAGTCGTCTGCGCCTACGGCTCGTGAGGCATGATTACCCCCATGTCGTATTGGCTTATGAAGAGTGAACCCGAAACCTTTTCCCTTGATGATCTGAAGTCTTCACCCAAGAAGACCACCAAGTGGGATGGCATCCGCAACTTTCAGGCTCGCAACATGATGCGGGACGACATGAAGAAAGGCGACGAGGTCTTCTTCTACCACTCGAACTGCAAGGTGCCCGCCATTGTGGGCGTAGCCGAAATTGCCTCCAGTGAGGCCTACCCCGACGTCACGCAGTTCGATCCGGCCGACGGGCACTACGACCCAACCAGCAAGCCTGACGAGCCGCGGTGGCTACTGGTGGATGTGCGTTACAAGCGCCACCTGAAGCGCGAGATCAGCCTGAACGAACTCAAAGAACGCAGCGACGCCCTCGGAGACTTTGCGCTGACCCGTAAAGGCAACCGGCTGTCAATCCTGCCGGTGACTGCAGCGCAGTGGGCCTACATCCTCGGCCTCGAAGGCGCCTAGTCCGCTCACAACTCCAGCCCGACCTCATATGGTCCACTGGCACGCGTCGAAATCGTTGACGCCAGGCCGGTTCAGGAGCAGTGATGGCGACAACCGACGTTCAGGACTGGACACCTCCCGGGATTGCACCGCGCCCATTGCCACCACCGACTCCCGGCGCATCTCCCGACCCACGTTTACCGGCACCGCTCCCTTTCACGTCCAACGAAGCGGCGAATTGGCTTGTGTATTCAAGCCAGCACCGGGGCGTCAAAATTCACCTGACCGAACGCGAGCTTCGCTTTGATGACCAGCGGATCCTGCTGGACGACGTGCACGACGTTGCGTTCTGGTCGCCCAAACGCCATCGCTATCGCGTCGTCTTGCTCGGGTCCGACGCGAAGGTCACGCTGGCGATGAAGAGCAGCGGAGCGCGCCGCCTCGATCCGCATCGCAAGGACTATGTGGAGATCGTGAAGCTGATCGAAGCCGGCGTGTTCCCCCGGTTGTTGGAGGCTCACCTGCGGCGGATCGACATGGGACTACCGGTACGTATCGGGAAGTTGGAACTGCGCGACGACGACCTGCGATTCCGGTCGCACGGTCACACCAAGAGGTTGGAGTGGACTGAGTTCGACCACGTGCTGTTGGCGGGAAAGCGCCTGAAGATCAATACGCGCGATCACAAAGGGCGCCGACGGACATTTGCGAAGATTCGCGTCGCCGAAATGAATGCCGTTTTGTTGCCGTCGCTTCTCGCCATCGGGTCGACATCGTTTCCTGCTTCGGGCACATCCACCGACTAGGCGTCGTCAGTCGACGGCCAGGCCGATTTCCTCGGCTTCACCGGCCAGGGTCAGCCACGTCTCCTCCACCCGATCCACGTTCGCGCTGGCGGCCGTGAGGGCAAGACCGAGTCGAGCCATCTCGGCGTGATCGGTGGCAGCATTGAGCGCGGCCTCGGCGACGGCGAGCTTTTCATTGGCGGCGGCCAACTCACGCTCGGCTGCGCCAAGTTGGCGGCGCAGCGTGCTGGGGCTCTTTTGTGACTTCCCTTTGGCCGGTCGGGCGACAGCCGGTGCCGACTCGGTCTGCGGCCGGAGCGTGGTCGGACTCGCCGGTTTGTTGCGGCTGGCCAACCAGCCCTCGACACCACCTCGTACCAATTGTGCGCCGCCGTTGCCGTCGAGCGACAGGATCTCCTCGGTGGTCTGATCAAGGAAGGTGCGGTCGTGGCTGACCACCACGAGCGAGCCGGGCCAGTCGTCGAGGAAGTCTTCGAGTGTGCGCAGCGTGTCGAGATCAAGGTCGTTGGTGGGCTCATCGAGCAGCAGCACGTTGGGCTGCTGCGCCAGCACGAGCAGCAACTGCAGGCGTCGACGCTCCCCACCCGAAAGCGTGCCAATCGGCGCTCGTTGGGCATCGGCGTCGAACCAGAACCGTTCCATCAACCGAGCATCCTCGGGTGTGGGAGCACGGTGCGGACCGGCCACCGCTTCTCGTACTCGTTGGGTGAGATCGAGCCCGGCACCCAGCTGGTCGTAATAACCAATCTCTACCGTGAGACCTCGCTCGACACGACCCGACGTTGGTTGTTCGCGCCCGGCGATGAGGTGCAGCAGCGTGGACTTGCCGGCGCCATTTACACCCACGATTCCGAGACGACAACCGGGCTCGATGAGATACGAAAAGTTGTCGATGACCTTGTTGCCGTTGGGCCACGAGAAGCTCACATCAAACAGCTCCACGGCCTTGGACCCCAGTCGTGCCGATCCCATGCCCAGGTTCAAATCGCCGCGGCGCGCCGGTGCTTGAGCCTTGGTGTTGACCAGCTGGGTTGCCGCTTCCACACGCGCCTTGGGCTTTGTGCTTCGGGCCGGCGCGCCTCTGCGCAGCCAGGCCAGTTCCTTGCGGGCCAGGTTCTTGCGAGACGCTTCGGTAGAGACCGCCTGTTCTTCGCGTTCGGCCTTGTTGGCGAGGTAGGCGGCGTAACCCGAACCGGCGTGAATGCCCGTCGGCGCATGCAGGTAGGCCACGCCCCGATCAAGCTCGAGCACCCGGTTGGTAACACGGTCGAGCGTGTGGCGATCGTGGGTGACCAGCAGTACGCCTCCCGGACACGCTGCCAATTCGGATTCGAGGAACGAGATGGCATCGACGTCGAGATGGTTGGTGGGTTCATCGAGGATGAGCAGGTCACTCTCGGCCGTACCGGAGGCTTCCGACTCGGCGAGCTCCACCAGGATGCGAGCCAGTGCCACCCGTTTGCGCTGTCCGCCTGACAGCTCAGTCGTGTCACGATTAACCAAGCCAGCCATGCCGAGGCGATCGAGTACTGACGCACCGCGCCATCCTCCGGCCACCACGTCGAGAACCCTGCCGGGCTCGATGATCGGGTCTTGATCGAGAAACAAGATGCGGGCGCCGCGACCGAGGCGCACCGTTCCGGCATCAGGCGTACGGGTGCCGGCTAGGTAGCTCATCAGTGTGGACTTGCCACAGCCATTCAGGCCGACCAGCCCGATACGTTCGCCGCTCAACACCGTCAGATCGACATTGGCAAACAACGGCCGGTCCGGGCGCGAGGCTCCGAGGCCACTTCCGTCAACAAGGATCACGGCCAACGATG